>CAIZKE010000122.1 GCA_903933475.1 uncultured Alphaproteobacteria bacterium
ACCAGCGCTACCTCGGCTGGTTCGACGGCAATCCGGCCCACCTCAACCCCCACCCGCCGGTCGAGACCGGGAAGCGCTATGTGAGCGTCATGGGCGGCGCCGAGGCGGTCATGGCCGAGGCCCGACGGGCCCAGGGGGAAGGCGACTACCGATGGGGCGCCCAGGTGCTCAACCACCTGGTCTTCGCCGATCCGGACAACGAAGAGGCTCGGGCCCTGCAGGCGGACCTCCTTGAACAGATGGGCTACCAGTCCGAGTCCGGTCCCTGGCGGGACTTCTACCTGATGGGTGCACAGGAGCTGCGGACCCCGATCCCCTCCTCTGCGACCCCCCGCCAGGCGGCTCCGGGCCAGTTGCGGAACCTGCCGGCGGAAAGCCTGCTGGATAGCCTGTCCGTTCGCCTCAATGGCGAGGCTGCAGGCGCCCTGGATCTGGAACTGACCGTGCGATTTACTGGCGGGGAGGGCGTCTTCACCCTGAAGGTCGAGAACGCCGTCCTGCACCATCGTGTGGGAGACGGCGCTCCTGAGGTCGCCCTCAGCCGCGACCAGCTGATCGACCTCGTCCTTGGCGCGGCCGAGCTGAAGGACGTGGCGGCGGGCCAGCCGGGCGAGGCCGCTCTGGCCTCCCTGTTGTCCGTGCTGGACCGGTTCGACCTCTGGTTCGGAATTGTGACGCCCTGAGGGTCAGATCCGCCGCTCGCGGCCTTCCCACCAGGGCTCACGCAGCTTGCGCTTGAAGATCTTGCCGGAGTCCTCCCGGGGCAGGGCGGAGCTGAACTGCACCTCCCGGGGAACCTTGAAGCCGGCCAGCTGTGCGCGGATCCAGAGCTTCACCTCCTGCGGGTCGATCTCCTGGCCCTCCTGGGGCTGGACCACCGCGCAGAGGGCCTCGCCGTACTCGTCGTCGGGAATGCCGAAGACGGCGCAATCGGCCACGCCGGGCATCTTCAGCAGGATGGCCTCGATCTCGGCCGGATAGATGTTGACCCCGCCGCTGATCACCATGTCCGAGCTGCGGTCACACAGGTGCAGGAAGCCGTCGGCGTCGAAATAGCCAATGTCCCCAGGCGAGATCAGGCCGAACTTTTCGGCCCGCCGTCGCTTGGCGTCATCCCCGTGGTAGGTGAAGTCCACCGACCCGAGGTTTCGACCCAGCACCTCTCCAGGCACGCCGACCGGACAGTCGTTCCCCTCCGCGTCGACCACGCGCACGACGGTATTGGGCATGGGCTTGCCGACCGTCCCCGGGTGGGCCAGCCACTCCTCTGCGGTGCAGAAGGTGACATTCCCCATCTCGGTGGAGCCGTAGTACTCGTTGATGACCGGGCCCCACCAGTCGATCATCTCGCGCTTCACCGGCGGCGAGACCGGGGCGGCGGCATGGGCCACGAACCGGAGCGATGACAAGTCATACCGGTCCCGAACCGCCTGCGGCAACTTGACCAGCCGGTTGAACATGATGGGGGCCATGTTCAGGTGGGTGATCCGCCTTTCATGGATCAGGCCCAGCAGGGCCTCCGGATCAAACCGCGGCATGACCACGACGTTCGCCCCGATGCTCACCGAGATGTTGGAGTGGGCGTTGGGGGCGGCATGGTAGATGGGCCCAACCACGGCTGTGACGATCTCCTGCGGGCGGTCCATCCAGTCGGCATAGCCGTAGGAGCGCAGGAGCATGGCCGTGCGGGCCTGGGCCTGTTCGTCGCTCGCCACCCCGCGCTTGACGCCCTTTGGCCGCCCCGTGGTCCCTGAGGTGTAAATGATGGTGCTGGGTGCCTGGCGGGCCTCGCCGGACCAGGGCGCGAAGCCCTCAAGCCATATCCCCCATTCGAGATCTCCTGGGGCAGGGGCCCCGGCCTCGGCTGGCAGGCCATAGGCGGCGGCGATCTCCCTCGGCGTGCGGACGCTGATCACCCGGACGCCCTCCGGGACTACCGGCCGCAGACTTGCCAGGAGGTCGGCGTGGATGACCAGAACCTGGGCACCGCAGTCCGTCAGGACATAGTCCGCCTCGTCGAGGGTGCAGTGCCAGTTCACGGCTACCGGGAAGGCGCCCAGGATCCCCGCCGCCTGACCGACCTCGAAGAAGGCGGTTTCGTTGCGGAGGCAGAAGGCGACGGCGTCGCCCTCGCGCACCCCCAGGCTCTCCAGGCCCGTCGCGGCCTTAAGGGCGCGCTCACGGATGGCCTCCGCGGAGGTCTCGCGATCTCCGCACCAGAGCTTTCCCATGTCGTTTTCTCCCGTTCCGGAGATGCAAACACGAGCCCGACCCGATGGAAAGTGCCCGAAGAGCTTACCGAAGGGTGAGGATGGACGGCGGGGACCCCGGCATGTCACCTTGGGTACCTGGGAGGCACCGCCTCCAGGCACCCATGACCCTCCTTGAGAACCCACCCATGCCCGACAGGATCACCTCGCCCTTTGGCACCTTCAGCACCGCCCGTGAGGTCGTTTCAGGCAGGGACCTCACCGGCCGGACGGCCATGGTCACGGGGGCGGCCACCGGGATTGGCATTGAGACCGCCCGCGCCCTGGCTGAAGCCGGGGCGGAGGTCATCATCGCAGCGCGCAAGCCGGACCTGGCGGCGAGCGCCGCAGCGGATATCAACCGGACGGCCAAGGGCCCCGGGGCCCGGTTCGAGATGCTGGACCTGTCCAGCTTCGCCTCGGTCCGCGCGCTGGGTGCGCGCTGGGGAGACCGGCCCCTGGACCTCCTGATCAACAACGCCGGCGTCATGGCGTGTCCCCTGGACCGTACGGCGGACGGACTGGAAATGCAGATCGGGACCAATCACTTCGGGCACTTCCTGCTGGGCGTGCTGCTGGCGCCCGCCCTGGAAGCCGGTGCCCGGAAGTCCGGAACCTCATCCCGACTGGTGAGCCTGTCGTCGATCGGCCACAGACGCTCGGACATCAACTGGGACGATCCCAACTACCGCACCCGTCCCTACGAAAAGTGGGAGAGCTACGGGCAGGCCAAGACCGCCAACAGCCTGTTCGCCGTTGGCTTCCACAAGCGGTTTTCCGGTCGTGGGGTGAGCGCCAACGCGGTCATGCCGGGCGGGATCATGACCCCGCTGCAGAGGCACATGGAGCGGGCGGAAATGGTCGCCATGGGCTGGATCGACCCCGAGACAGGCGCGGTCCGCGAAGGCTTCAAGACCCCGGAACAGGGCGCCTCCACCAGCGTCTGGGCGGCCGTCGGCCCGGAACTCGAAGGCGTCGGGGGCCTGTATCTTGAGAACTGTGGCGAGGCCGGAGCCTGGACCGCCGATGCGCCCTACGTGGGCGTCATGCCCTACGCCCTGAACCCGGAAAGCGCAGATCGCCTGTGGGCGCTCTCACTTGAGGTGACGGGGGCGGCCGATCCAGGGTGATATTGATCCAGTTGATGCTGCCTAAAAGAACTATCGATTTGTCCAATCGGCTTAGCCTTCCTACATAGACTCCCTGACGTCGCGGATCTCTGGCGGCGCAAGGAGAAGGAAGCGACATGTCATCTGCTGAAGGCCAATGCCCGTTCGGACACGGCGGCCGGACCACCGCCAAGATGCAGTCCAATGCCGACTGGTGGCCAAACCGGTTGAACCTGAAGATCCTGGGCCAGCACTCGGCGAAGGTCGACCCGATGGATGCGGGCTTCGACTACGCCAAGGCGTTTCAGTCGCTCGACCTGGCTGCGGTCAAGGCGGACCTGCACGCCCTGATGACGGACTCCAAGGCCTGGTGGCCTGCGGACTGGGGCCACTATGGGCCCCTGTTCATCCGCATGGCCTGGCACAGCGCCGGTACCTACCGGATCTCCGACGGCCGCGGCGGCGCGGGGACGGGTAACCAGCGCTTTGCGCCCATCAACTCCTGGCCGGACAACGGCAACCTCGACAAGGCCCGCCGCCTGCTCTGGCCGATCAAGAAGACGTACGGCAACAGCCTTTCCTGGGCCGACCTGATGATCCTGGCCGGCAATGTCGCCCTCGAGTCCATGGGCTTCAAAACCTTGGGTTTCGCCGGCGGGCGCCCCGACATCTGGGAACCCGAGGAGGACATCAACTGGGGGCCCGAGGCTGAGTGGCTCGGCGACAACCGCTATTCCGGTGACCGCGCCCTGGCCCAGCCCCTGGGGGCGGTCCAGATGGGGCTGATCTACGTCAACCCGCAGGGCCCCAACGGCAATCCCGACCCCGTCGCCTCCGGTCGGGACGTGCGCGAGACCTTCGCCCGCATGGCCATGAACGACGAGGAGACCGTCGCCCTGGTGGCCGGCGGTCACACCTTCGGCAAGGCTCACGGTGCTGGCCCCGACTCCCATGTCGGACCTGAGCCCGAGGGTGCGCCCATGGAAGCGGCTGGCTTCGGCTGGCTCAGCACCCATGGCTCCGGAAAGGGCGTGGACGCCATCACCAGCGGCATTGAAGGCGCCTGGAAGCCCAACCCGACGACCTGGGACAACGGCTATTTCGA
>CAIZKE010000123.1 GCA_903933475.1 uncultured Alphaproteobacteria bacterium
CGGCCGGCAGGTCCGGCAGCAGAACCCTCAGGGGCAGGTCCCGGGGCAGGTCGAGATAGGGGGTCAGTCCCGCCGGGATCCCCAGGGGCGAGGCGTCGATATCCCGGTAGCTGACGCTCGCCACCTGATAGACGCCGGTCTGCTCCAGGGTTCGCGAGCCGGCGGATCCCAGGCAGACGGCCAGGTCCGGGGTCTCGCCCCGGGTCTCCAGCCGGGTCAGGGCGGCACCCACCGCCAGCCCCGCCTCGACAGGACCCACCCCGGTCATCAGGGGCGTGAAGCGGGCGCGCAGGGCCGGCCCGTACTCGGGCGGCGCGGCCATGATGAAGAGGATGCGGCGGTCTCCCGCTCTGACGAGTTCCATGGCCCCACACTGCACCGGATCGGTGGCGGCGTCAGCGGGGGTGTGCGCGGAAGTCACGGCCTCAGGCCCGACGGCAGCGCTCGGAGCAGTACTTCACCTCGTCCCAGACCTTTTCCCACTTCTTCCGCCACGCGAAGGGGCGGCCGCAGACGGGGCAGGTCTTGGTCGGCAGGTCCGCCTTGCGCCGGGCCTTCAAAGGCCGAGCTCCGCAAGGCAGGCGGCGGCGTCGGCGCGCAGTTCCCGGCGGCGGTCCTCGCCCATGCGCTCCAGGGTGCGCACGGATTGCGCCATGCGGGGGTTGGAGGCGAACCGCGCCGCGTGGCGGTCGATGAAGTCCCAGTAGAGCCGGTTGAAGGGACAGGCGCCCGTCCCGCTCCGCACCTTCACGTCGTAGGCGCAGCCTCCGCAATAGTCGGACATCCTGTGGATGTAGGAGCCGCTGGCGGCATAGGGCTTGGAGCCCAGGAGGCCGCCGTCGGCGTACTGGCTCATGCCGATCGTGTTGGGCGCCTCCACCCATTCGAAGGCGTCGGCATAGACGCCCAGATACCACTCGTGCAGGGCATGGGGGTCCACACCCGCCAGCAGGGCGAAGTTGCCGGTCACCATCAGCCGCTGGATGTGGTGGGCGTAGGCCAGGTCCAGGGTCTGGCCGATGGCGGCCCTCAGGCAGGCCATGTCGGTCTTCCCGGTCCAGTAGAACTCTGGCAGGGGCCGCCGGGCCTCCAGGGCGTTCCGCAGGACATAGGTGGGACCTTCCCGCCAGTAGACGCCCCGCATGTATTCCCGCCAGCCGATCACCTGCCGGATGAAGCCCTCGGCGGCATTGAGGGGAACCTGTCCCGCCTGCCAGGCCGCCTCTACCGCTCGGCAGACTTCCAGGGGGCCCAGCAGGCCGATGTTGAGGTAGGGCGAGAGCACCGCATGGTGCAGGTAGGGCGAGGCCGCCAGCATGCCGTCCTGGTCGTCGCCGAAGCCGGGCAGGGCGGTCTCGACGAAATGCGCCAGGCTGGCCAGGGCCTGCTCCCGTGTGACCGCAAATCGAAAGTCGTCCAGGCTTCCGAAGCCATCGGGAAAGCGCCTCGCCACCATCGCCAGGACCTCCCCGGTGACGACGTCGGGGTCATGCCGAAGGGGCTCCGGCAGGAAGAGGTCGCCAGCCGGCGGGGCCCGGTTCTCGGCGTCGAAGTTCCAGCGCCCGCCGGTGGGCGCCTCGCCCTCCATGAGGAGGCCAGTACGCCGGCGCATCTCACGGTAGAAGAACTCCATGCGCAGGGCCTTGCGGCCCTCCGCCCAGGCCTCGAAGTCGGCGTGCGAGGCGACGAAGCGGTCGTCCTCGAGGACGGTCACCGGAACACCTAGGGAGGCCGCCCAGCCGTCAGCCTCCAGGCGAAGGCGCCATTCCCCGGGCTCGGTCAGGAAGACGGCTGCGGCGCCATGGCGGCGCACCGCCCGCTCCAGCTCGCCGCCCAGGGTTCCGGTATTGTCCCGGTCGTCCAGCCGGATGAAATCGACCCTCCAGCCGGCGGCCGTCAGTCCCGCGGCGAAGTGGCGCAT
This sequence comes from uncultured Alphaproteobacteria bacterium, assembly GCA_903933475.1. Taxonomy (GTDB): domain Bacteria; phylum Pseudomonadota; class Alphaproteobacteria; order Caulobacterales; family Caulobacteraceae; genus Phenylobacterium. The sequence continues at coordinate 1,922 of CAIZKE010000123.1, forward strand.
GGCCGCCAGGACCAGGACGATCTTCTTCCGGTGATGGCGGACATAGGTCGCCTCGCCCATGACCTCCGCCATCAGCACCACCGTGCGCGCAGGATCGCGTCCCCTCAGGGAGGACAGGGAATCGCTGAGCTGGTCCCCGAGGATCAGGACGAGGTCGGTCATGGGGCGATTATGCCACGGTCCGCCGGCGCGCCCTACCAGGGTACGGTCCGCCCCTCGGCGTCGAAGAAGCCGCCAGAGGCGGAAGCGGGCAAGGCATCGATTACGGCCAGGAGCTTGCCCGCCGCTGTCGCCGGACTCTGGGCCTTCTCATCGTCGCCGACGAAGGGCACGGAGAGCGGGGTGGCTACCGTGCCGGGGTGAAGGGCCACGCAGAG
>CAIZKE010000124.1 GCA_903933475.1 uncultured Alphaproteobacteria bacterium
AAGGTCAGGAAGGTCTTGGCGCTCTTCTCGGGGTCCTTGTAGTAGCCGACCGGCAGGAAACCGCTGACGGCCACGAGGCCGCGCTCGCCCGAGCCCGGGGTCACCCTCCGCCCTTCCTCCGTGAAGACGGCGCAGGTGGGGCCTAGCACGAAGGCCGCGGTCGCAGCCTCGGCCCCCGGGGTCGAAGATGATGCACCCAGCCCCACCGCCTCGGATGAGCCGAAGGAGTCGAAAATGGTCGCGTTGACACAGTGATTCAGGAGTCCCCGCTTGTTTTCCTGGCTCCACATTGAACCCGAGGAACTGATCGAGTTGACTGAAGTCAGGTCCCAGCGCCCGGGCTCAGCTTCCAGGGCTTCCAGCATCGGGGTCGAGAAGGCGAGGCCGACGATCACGACACCATCGACCCGGAGCCGATCAACCTCGTTCCAAAGTTCCGCAGCGCTGAATCCCCTCGAGGGCAGGGTGGCGACGGCGCCGCCCTGGTTCAGGGTGATGAAGGCGGAGAACTGTCCCGTCCCGTGCATGAGTGGGCAGCACACCAGGGTCAGGGGCGGGCGGGGCCCCTCCGGGTCGAGCCGGTCGGCCGCCCCTTCCACGCTCTCGATAGGTGCAATACCACGCGCCGCCTGCCCGCCGGCTCCCAGGACATTGAAGAGGTCATCCTGCCGCCACATCACCCCCTTGGGCATGCCGGTGGTCCCGCCGGTGTAGAGCAGCAGGAGGTTGTTCCCGGATCGACCCCAGGGCGCCCTTGCCGGTCGGGAGGCTGCAGGCCTTTCCGCGATGTCTTCGTAGTCGTCCGCCCAGGTGGGAACCGCATGCCCCGGCTCGGCGACCGCGATCCACAGCTTCACCTTGGGCAGCCGGTCCCGGATCGCCTCAAGGGTCCCGGTGAACCCGGCGTGGAAGACCACGACCTCGGCGTCGGCATTGTCGAAGAGGTAGACCAGCTCCTCCCCGCCATAACGGTAGTTGGTGTTGATGGGCGCGATTCCCGCCTTGAAGGCGGCGAAGTAGACCTCGAGGTACTCCGGACCGTTGAAGAGGTAGGCGGCGACCTTCGCTTCGGGGCTGACGCCTCCGGCGATGAGATGTGCGGCCAGGGCGTCCGCGCGGGCGTCGAACCGGCTCCAGGTCACAACCCGGCTTCCCTGGACCAGGGCGGGACGGTCAGGGGTCTTTCGGGCGATGGCCTCCCAGACGTCGGCGATCTTCCAGTCGGTCATGCCTTCTCCTCCCTCGATCTGTCCTTGGACGATTGAGGGAACGGGACGCTTCGGAAGTCAACGGGTCCGGGGATCGCTCAGAGCGGCGTCACCCGCTCCGGAAAGCCCGACCACATCCAGGCCATGGAGGGCCGCGAGACCCCAAGCATGACGCCGCCAAGGGTCGGGGGATGGATCCAGACCTGGTCTGGGTTCACGCTGGGGGACCGCCCCTCGGGCCGGTCGATGGTCACCCCGCCAGCGGGTATCGCGGCTTCTATGACCGTGAGGTCCGGTGCCTCGGCAAAGCCCATGTAGAAGCTTGCGCCCTCTCGGGCGTGATACCGCCCCATGGTCTTGGTCGGGTCGATCGGAGTGATGACTTCGAACCGGTGCAGCTGGCCTGGCCTGAACAGGGTCAGGACGCCGGTATAGCCGAACAGTTCCGAGGTTATGGTCGTGAAACCTGTCTCATCCAGGCCGAAGGCGTCGCGGATCCTGGCCACAGCTCCGGCCTGGTCCGCCGCCAGGACCGTCGCCTCATAGAGGAAGTCCAGGCGCCCGGCGGGTTGTCTCTCCGCCTCTGGCGACACGACGAAGCGTATGGGTGCCCCCTCGATTTCAAGTTCGATGTGGTAGCGGTCGCCCTCGGCCTCGACGCGGGCGCCTGCGGAACGGGCAGTCCTCGCGGCAGCGGCGGGGTCCGGGGATGCCGCACCGGCTGCCCATACGTGCGCCCGGCCCCGTCGCGCCAGGGCGTCCGCGACCGGTCCGGTTCCATCAGGTTGCAGGAACTCGACGTCGGAACGACCGGCCCGGACGACCGTCCGGATGGCCCCGAGTCCCGGAGCGGTGTCGCGCCGCACCTCCTCTGCGCCGAGGACGCGCTTCCAGGCGCTTACGCCGGCCGCAGCGTCCGGCGTAGCAACCAGCAGTCTGTCGACTTCCGTGAGCATGGGTCACCGATCCGGGTGGAGGATGTTGAGGGGAACGCTTCGATCCGGGGACTCGACGATCCGGACGTGTTCACGGCCCAGCTCCCGGGCGTGCCGGCAGCCACAGGAATGGGCGATCATGTCGACCTCTCGATTCAGGCTGCGAACATAGTTCGCGACGCGCTCGGCCTTGTCCTCGACGACGAGGCCGCGCTGCAGCCGGCGATTGTGGGTCGCGACCCCGGTCGGGCAGGTGTTTGTATGGCACCGCATGGCCTGGATACAGCCCAGGGCGAACATGAAGCCCCGGGCGGAGTGGACAAAGTCAGCCCCGGTGCACAGGGCCCAGGCGGCTTTTGCCGGGGTCACGAGCTTGCCCGAGGCGATCACCCGGACCCGATCCTTCAGGCCCGCGCTCCTCAGTGCGTCGACGGCGATCGGCAGGGCCTCCGCAATCGGCAGGGCCATGTGGTCCATGAGGGTCTGGGGGGCCGCGCCCGTGCCGCCCTCTCCGCCGTCTATGGTGAGGAAATCCGGGGCGTCCTGGGCACCCCGGCGGGCCAGGGCATCGCAAAGGTCGATCATGAAGCGGTCGTCGCCCAAGGCCGTCTTCACCCCGACGGGACGGCCTGTCAGGTCGCGAAGGCTGCAGATCCTGTCCAGCAACTGGTCGACGTTGGCGATGTCCGGGTGCCGGTTGGGACTGATCGAGTCCTGGCCCTCCGGAATCCCCCGGATGCGGGCGATCTCTGCGCTGACCTTGGCACCCGGCAGGACCCCGCCCTTGCCGGGCTTGGCACCCTGGCTCAGCTTGATCTCGAAGGCCCTGACCGAGCGGGCGATCTCCCTTGCCTTGTCGTCTGAAAAGGCACCCTCGGAATCGCGTACCCCGTACCGTGCAGTGCCGATCTGCATGATCAGGTCGCAGTTCCCTTCGAGGTGGTAGGGAGACAGGCCGCCTTCGCCCGTATCCATCCAGCATCCGGACATGCCGGCGCCTCGGGAAAGGGCCTGGACGGCTGGCTGGGAGATGGCGCCAAAGCTCATCCCGGAAATGTTCACCACCGACCTGGCGAGGAAGGGCTGTTCACAGGCACCTTCCCCGATCAGCAGGGGCGGCGTTGGCAGCCTCTCTTCCTCGAGGACCGGGAAGGGGTGATTGACGAAAAGCACGGTGCCCGGCTCCCGCCGGTCATTTGTCGAGCCAAAGCCGATGGCGCCGCCCTCGTTCTTGGCCTCCCGGTAGACCCAGGACCGCGTGGCGCGGTTGAAGGGCATCTCCTCCCGGTCGCCGGCGAAGAAGTATTGGCGGAAATACTCCCCGAGCCGCTCCAGGCCGTAGCGGAAGTGGCCGATGATCGGGAAATTCCTGAGGACCGAGTGCCTCTGCTGCGTCAGGTCGTAGACCAATACGCCGCCCAGGAGGATCGCCAGACCGAAGCCAAGCACAAGCCCGAGGCTTTGGGTCAGGACACCTGAAACAGGGCCCATGGGCGCTCCCAGGTCAGTTTTCCACGGTCGAGATATTCTGTTCGAAGTCCTTCAGGATATCCAGAACCTCGTCGATAGGCGCCGCCAGGGATCTGGCGTCCGGGAACCGATAGCGCCAGAAACTGGTGATATGCGAGATGACGCCGATGCGCTCACCCAGCATCAGGAACATCTTCGGTGCCCTGAGGAGGAAGTTCCGGAAGGCGAGGGGCTTGCCGTTCTTTGTGAGGTCGGCGAAGGCCCGGTCGTAGACGTCGAGGGCCTCGGTCACTTCCCGGCGTTTGAAGTCCACTGTCTCCACGAGGCGACGGCGCGTCCTGTCGATGTAGGCCATCAACTCGGGGTCCTTGTGTCCGGTCACCCGGATCTGGGGCATTTCCCTCAGGACGTCGACAAGTTTCGGCCACAGGTCATTCAGCACCCATTTGTAATAGAGGAAGCCCTTCCAGCTGAAGACTCCCTCCTTGTAGTCCTCACCCTCCAGCCGCAAAGCAATCCTCAGCGGCTCGAGGTTCTCGTTGATCTCGGTCGAAAGCAGGACCTGGACTAATTTACTCGAATAACTCGAACTTTCGCCAGAGGATGCATAGGTCAGGCGGATCAGGTTGTTGATCTCCCCCGCCACAAAATCCTGCATTCGCGCAAGGTCGGCTTCCGAAATCGCGAAGTAGCAGGAGGCGATCGCGATACCGCGCCGGCCGAGGTGCTCGCGCAGCAGGAAGGGGTCCAGCGAAGGGATCTCGTCGATAATGGTGAGGACGCGGATATCGCGTTCCACATTGGACGAGTCTCCCGCCATTTCGCGGACGATGTCCCGCCATCCCCGCTGGCCGACGAAGAAGGACCTCCCGCCTATCCTGAGGTCGGTTCGCTCGAAGGGCATGATAATCTTGGTCGAGTTCTGGCGCTCGTCGTCGAAAACAAACCGCTCATCCATCCGCACGCGATGCTTCAGGAGGAGGCCCTCGTTCAGAATCGGTGTCGTGAAGAAGGGCTTGTTGCGGTAGTCAGGGTCGGTACTTTGGGAATTGGCGATTGCGACCAGGTTGAGAACCCGACTGGTCGATGCTGTCCTACGGAGGGCCCCGAGATTGCGCACAGAACGGTCTGTGGTCGCCTGCCGCATATTCTTGCCGCTCCTGATGCCAGGTACGCTTAATCACAGTCGAAAACTGACTAGCGTCCGTTACCATCGGGGCCGAGATTCAAGCCGACCCTCTGGACTCAGGAGTAACCTTCACCACCTAGAATATATTCGAAATCCCTAACAATTTCTAACAGTTCCTCCGTCGAGATCTTCTCAACGATACCGTGCGGAAACCGGAAGCGCCAATAGCTGGCGACGTGGGAGAGGGCACCGATCCGCTCGCCCAGGAGGACGAACATTTCCGGGGTGCGCTTCATGAAATTCGAGAAGGCCAGGGGTTTGCCATTTCGGGTCAGGTCGTTGAAGGCCGCCTCGTAGACCCGGATCGCCCCGACAACCTCCTCCAGAACGATATTGACGCGGTCTGCCAGACGTCGCCGCGCCGTATCCAGCAGCCTCTCCATCTCCCGATCCTTGAAACCACTGACCTTCATGGTCAGGATTTCCCGGAGGAAGGGCGCCAACTGAGGCCGGAGGTCGCTCAGGACCCACTGGTAGTAGAGAAACCCCTTCCAGGCGAAGACGCCTTCCTCGAAATCATCGGGATCGAGGCGCAGGGCCGTCCTTATGGGCTGGATGGACTCCCCTGACACAGGCGACAGCAGCATTCTGATCATCCGGATTGACCAACTTGACCCGTCGACCCGGTTTCTGTGGGAGACACCCAGCAGGATTTCGATCTGCTTGCCAACGAAACTGTACATCTGCGCAGTATCAGCTTCGGAAATATTGAAATAGCACTTAGCGATATCGACCCCGCGCCGCCGCATCTGCTCCCGGACCAGAAAGGGATCCAGCGAGGGCAGTTCGCTCAGGGCCTGGAGGACGTGGATGTCCCGCTCCGGATTTCGATAGGCACCGCAGATGTCGTCGACGACATCCCGCCATCCCTTCTGTTCCACCATAAAGGACCGTCCGCCGATCTTCAGGTCGGTCCTCTCGAAGGGAAGGATCACCTTTGTCCCGGTAACCCTGCCCTTGGGCATCAGTCCGATCTCGTCGGAACGGATACGGTGTTTCAGGATGAGACTCTCGTTGAGCCTCGGCGAGGTGAAGAACGGTCTTTCGATATAGTCTGTCTCATTCCGGTACAGGGCTGCAACCGACAGAAGGTTCAGGACCCGGGCGGTGGACGCCGACCTTTCAAGCAGGGCGAGGTCGCGGACGGTGCGGTCGACATTGCTGGACTTGCTCATCCCGGACCCCAATTCCCCCGACCCCTGAGTGACTAGGGTCCCCGCAGCGGGTTAACATATTCCCGACGCTCTCCTGACGCGGATCCGGCAGCTTCACCGGATCCCCATGTTTGCCCTGGCCTGCACGTCAGCAATTCTTACGCCACTTTTCCCCACGAAGGGTCTTAGCCCCCGTTGTCCCGGCGTGTCCTCGGTCATTTGTCTGGAAGGTTTGGAGGCCTGACCGAGAATCGAACTCGGGTGCACGGATTTGCAGTCCGCTGCGTCACCACTCCGCCATCAGGCCGCACCGGTCCGCACCGGGCCAGCGGATCGCTAACAGAAGGCGGGTTCGGGGGCAATCACGGAAGCCGCACCGCATTGCCTTGCCGTTGTGCGTCGCACTATAAGCGCCAAAGCCTCGAAGTTATCCTTATCTTCCCGACCGGAGACATCATGGTCGCTACTGCCGAAGCCCGCCTGAATATGGTGGAAAGCCAGGTCCGGACGGCGGACGTGACCGACCTGCGGATCCAGGACGCCATGCGCCGGATCCCACGGGAGTCCTTTCTGCCCGCGGACAAGGCCTTCATGGCCTATGCCGACATGGAGCCCGAATACGCGCCAGGGCTGCGGCTGCTCCGGCCTCGCGATGTCGCCAAGCTTGTCCAACTCGCGGCGCCGGTCGCCGGCGAGTCGGCCCTCGCCATAGCTGCACCCTATGCCGCCGCCCTGTTGGAGGCCTGCGACGTCACGGTGGTCCGTCATGACGGAGATCCGGCAGGCGTGCTTCCGGCGGGTCCCTTCGATATCCTGGTCTGCGAGGGTGCCGTCGTCCGGGCGCCCGAGGCCTGGCTGGCCTTGCTCGCGCCGGGCGGCCGGGCGGTCTTGATCGAGCGGAACGGCCCTGCGGGCCGCGCAATCGTCCATGTTCGGACACCCGAAGCGATCGGCCGGCGCACCGGATTTGACTCCGCACCGCCTTATCTGCCCGGGTTCGAGCCTCAGGCGGGCTTTGCATTCTGAGTTCGGCGGCTTCGCCGGAAACCGGATCGTAAGATACGGGTGAAAAAAGCTTAAGGTCAGGTCCACTGGCCTCCGTAGGAAACGACGGTCATATAGGCGGATGCTCCGGGCGTCCGGTTTTTGGGGATTCGAGATGATCATGCGACGTCGCCGCCGCTGGCTGGCTGCGGTCTCTCTGGCGGGACTCGCCCTTGCAGCCTCCGCAGCTTCCGCGGAAACCATGGCTGAGGCGATCGCCATGGCCTACGACTCCAATCCGACCCTCCAGGCCCAGCGCGCCCAGCTGCGGGCCCTGGACGAGAACTGGTATCAGGCCCGTTCCGGCTACCGGCCCACCCTGTCCGTATCGGGCCGCGCAACCTGGGCCGAGTCGACCATTCCCCGAACCAAGCCCCTCGAGGATATCGAGAGCAACTCGGGTTCCGCCGTCCTCTCCCTGAACCAGCCGATCTATACCGGCGGGCGTGTGTCCGCGGCCGTGTCGGCCTCGGAAGCTGACATCCTCTCCGGACGCGAGTCCCTCCGGCGTACCGAGGCCCAGATCCTGGGCCAGGTCATCCAGTTCTACGTGGATGTCCGCCGCGACCAGGAAGCCCTCCGTATTCGCCAGACGAATGTCGCCGTCCTCCAGCGCCAGCTCGACGAGTCCAGGGCGCGGTTCGAGGTGGGCGAGATTACCCGGACCGACGTTGCCCAGTCCGAGGCCCGGCTTGCGGGGGCCGTCGCCTTGCTCAACTCCGCGCAGGCCATCCTCGCCACCTCCCGCGCCAACTACGAGGCGGTCGTCGGTCAGGCGCCCGGCGACCTCGCGCCGGAGCCGCCGATCGGTAGCCTTATGCCCGGCTCCATCGAGCAGGCCTGGGACCTGGCCGAGAACGGAAGCCCGATCATTCGCGGCGCGGAGTATGCCGAGCAGGCGAGCCGGGCCCGGATCGCTGGCGCCCGGGCCGAGCAGATGCCCTCCGTCGCCCTGCAGGGCCAGCTTGGCTACAACGGCCTGGCCAGCCCGCTGCACACAGACGCCTATTCCCGGGCCCTTTCGGGGGCTGCGGTTGTAACCGTGCCACTCTTCACGGGTGGGCAGACCCTGTCCCGGGTGCGCGCCGCAGTCGAGCGAAACAATTCCGATCGGCTAGGAGTCGAGGCTGCCCGCCGGTCTGTCCGACAGACCATCACCCAGTCCTGGAGCGCACTGCAGGCCGCCCAAAGCAATATCGAGGCCACGGACCAGCAGGTCCGCGCTGCACGGATCGCTGCGGAGGGCGTTCTCCAGGAGCAGAGGGTGGGGTTGCGCACCACGATCGACGTGCTCAACGCCGAGCAGGAACTTCGCGCGGCCGAACTGTCCCAGATCAGCGCGCGTCGCGACGAATATGTCGCGGCGGCAGGCGTGCTCAGCCAGGTTGGGCGTCTGCAGGCAGGATATCTTGTGCCGGAAGTCTCCCGGTACGATCCGGCGGCCAACTTCAACAGCCTGCGGGTGACCTGGGGCTGGGTGCCCTGGGAAGTGCCCATCTCGGGCGTGGACGGGATCCTGACGCCGAAGCCGGTGGTGATCCCCGACCGGCCGATTCCGGTCGCTCCGGCAAGTTTGAAGACTGCACCCTCCACCTAGGGGGATATCGCGCCATCTCCAACCCTGCGGCGGCGCCAGGGCCGGGAATCGGTTATCTGTTAGGGGGCGTTCCCGGGTGACCGTCGGGAATTGCCTGTTAAGGCGTCTGCGCCTAGCCTCGTGTATGGGGCTGTCCCTGGTCCGAATCGCGGTGGCGGATGTCTGACGACTCGAAATCAGAACCGACAATGGAGGAAATCCTAGCCTCCATCCGCCGCATCATCTCCGAAGATGATGGCGACCCAGCGGATGAGGTCCAGGAGGAGGAGGTGGCGTTTGCGCCGTCCGAGGCCCCCGAACCTGTGCTCGAGGAAGAGCCCGAGAGACCTCGCGTCGAGGCGCGCCTTCCGGATGAAGATCTCGTACCCGATGAAGATCTCGTACCGGACGAAGAGCCCGAGGATGTCCTTGTTCTCACGGACCGTATCGACCGCCGCGATGACCTAGAGCCCCGCAGGCCGGAACCGCGCCTCGTTTCGGATCCGACCGCAGCGGCTGCGGCCGCCGCCTTTGGGCACCTGTCGGCCTCGCTCCTCATGCCGCACGACCTGAGGACCCTTGAGGACGTGGTCCGCGAACTCCTCCGGCCCCTGCTCAAGCAGTGGCTCGACGATCACCTGCCCGACATCGTCGAGGTCCAGGTCCAGGCCGAGATCGAACGCATCTCCCGCGGCGGCAGGATGCGGTAGCCTGCCAATGCGCCCGCGCTGGATCGGCTTGACGCATGCAGTGAAGAAGCAGTGGGTGGTCTGAACGGCGGCGCGGGGAACTCGCTCTAATGCTCCAGGCTTTTCTAAACCGGCAAGGGACCTGGCTTCGCGCAACCCGGGGGTGGGTCACCGTCCTTGTCGCACTTGGACTTTTCCTCGCCGGGCCTTGCAAGACCTTGGCGGCGGAACCTACGCCCCCTGAGTCCTACGGGCGGCTCCCGCAGATCGGGTCCGTCAGCCTCGCTCCGGGTGGGCAGGTCTTTGCTGCGCTTGTCCGAAACAGCGAAGGCGCGTTTGTCACGGTCTTCGACGCAGCAACCGCCAAGCCCATCGACATCCTGGCCCTCGGAAACGACAAGTTCCGGAGTATGTTTTGGATAGATGACGACCGCCTCGTCATCATCCGCTCCATCACCTCGAGGATCGAGGGCGTGATGGCGGTCAAGGGCGAACAGTTCGTAGCCCTGGAGCACAATTTCCGCACGCGACGCGGCCGACCGCTTCTCGCGGACGGTGACAGGGCCCTGAATACAGTGGTGGGCGATGTGGTGCGGGTCCGGCCCGGTACACGCCCGGCCAGTCTCATCCTGGGGGGTATGAACTTCCCCCAATCGACTGGGGTTTACACCCTCTTCGAACAGGGTGCTTCGGGTCGCCCAGAGGTCGTCGCCCAGGGGCAGCGGGATACGGTCGACTGGATCGTCGGTCCTGATGGAACCGTCCTGGGCGAGGTCCGACAGTCCCGAACCAGCGGCAACTGGCAGGTCCTGGTCGGGCCGGGCATCAAAAGCTTGAAGCTGGTCCGGGAGGGCTCACACCAGACGCGCGCGCCAGCCTTGCGCGGAGTCTCGCCAGACGGATCTGCAGTCTATCTCTCGATCCCGGCGGACGACGACTACACCCTCTTCAAGGTCGATGTGGCCTCTGGCCAGATGACGGAGATTCCGTCTGACCAAGGTCAGACCTTCGTCCACGAGGATGGGACCCTGGTGGTGGTGGCAGTCGCCCGCAGCATCGGGGACGACCTGACCTACGACTGGTCTAGTCCCCAGGATCGGGAGCTTTGGGCGGCTGTGACGAAGGGCTTCAAAGGCGCGCGGGTCGAGGTCGTCTCCATGTCCGCAGCCCGCGATCGGCTCATTCTCCTGGCCGACGGGGGCGGATATGGCTACGGCTACTACCTGCTGGACCGCAAGTCGGGGCGCGCATCCTTCCTTTCTGATGTCTACGCCGGCATTGGACCCGAGGCGATCAACGAGCGCTGGTATATCCGCTACAAGGCGGGAGACGGGCTCGAGATCCCGGCCTACCTCACCCTTCCCACCGGGCGACCGGCAAAGGGCCTCCCCCTGATCGTCCTGCCCCACGGCGGGCCTGCAGCCCGGGACGACATCGGTTTTGACTGGTGGTCACAGGCCTACGCCGCCATGGGATACGCCGTGCTTCAACCGCAGTTCCGCGGCTCGAGGGGGTTCGGGGCGGCCCACCAGAGTGCGGGCGACGGCGAAGTGGGCGGGCGCATGCAGACGGACCTGTCCGACGGCGTAGCCGACCTGGTCCGGACTGGCGTTGCGGATCCAGCGCGGGTCGCGATCGTCGGAGCTTCCTACGGCGGCTATGCCGCCCTTGCCGGCGTGACCCTGCAGTCTGGTCTCTACAGGTGCGCGGTTTCGGTGGCGGGAGTTAGCGACTGGGCTCAGTTTGTTCGGGACTCCGCGCTAGCCGCCGGCGGTTCCACGCGAACACGATCGGTCCGGTACTGGCGCCAGGTGCTCCGGGTCGCTGACGAGAAGGACCCCAAGCTGATGGGCATCTCTCCGCGCCTCCAGGCCTCCCGGGCCTCTGCGCCCATCCTGCTGATCCATGGCGCCGATGACACCGTGGTGAAGATCGCCCACAGCACGAAGATGGAGGAAGCGCTCCGTATGGCGGGCAAGCCTGTCGAAATGTTGACCCTCAAGGGCGAGGATCACTGGCTTTCCTCGGAAGAGACCCGGGTCGAGATGCTCACGGCCTCGTCGCGTTTCCTCAAGACCTGCAACCCTCCGGGCGGGGCTTGAGACCGGGTTGCAGGCTGGCCGGCCGCCCGCCGGTTTCCATGACTTCACTTGACGCGGACGGCCCTTCCGTTACGGGTCCGCTCCGGAAACCGCCATGCTTGACAAAAGTTTCGACCCCAAGACCGCCGAGCCCCGGCTCTATGCCCGATGGGAGGCCTCAGGTGCCTTCTCGCCGACCGAGGATCCGTCGGCCGAACCCTTCTCCGTGGTCATACCGCCGCCCAATGTGACGGGCTCGCTGCACATCGGCCACGCCCTGAACAACACCCTTCAGGACGTGCTCATCCGGTTCGAGCGGATGCGGGGCAAGGCGGCCCTCTGGCTGCCCGGGACGGATCACGCCGGCATCGCCACCCAGATGGTGGTCGAGCGCCAGCTGGCTGCCGAGGGCAATCTTGGCCGGCGCGACATGGGGCGCGAGGCCTTCCTTGAGCGGGTCTGGGCCTGGAAGGCCGAGAGCGGCGGGACCATCACCCGCCAGCTGCGCCGGCTGGGTGCCTCCTGCGACTGGAGCCGCGAGCGCTTCACCCTGGACGAGGGGCTCAGCGCCGCCGTCCGCAAGGTCTTCGTCACCCTCCACAAGCAGGGCCTGCTCTATCGCGACAAGCGGCTGGTGAACTGGGACCCCCACCTCCAGACCGCCATCTCCGACCTGGAGGTTGAGCAGCGCGAGGTCGATGGCCATTTCTGGCGCTTCGCCTACCCGCTGGAGGATGGCTCGGGCGAGATCGTCGTGGCCACGACCCGGCCCGAAACCATGCTGGGTGACACCGCCGTGGCGGTGAACCCCAAGGACGAGCGCTATGCCCACCTGGTGGGCAAGCAGGTCCGCCTGCCCATCGCCGGCCGCCTGATCCCCATCGTCGCCGACGACTACGCCGATCCCGAGAAAGGGTCGGGGGCGGTCAAGATCACCCCGGCGCATGACTTCAACGACTTCCAGGTCGGCAAGCGCCATGGCCTGGAGATGATCAACATCCTCGACGACTTCGGCTGCATCAGCGATGCCGCGCCCGAGGCGTACCGGGGCCTCGACCGCTTTGTCGCCCGCAAGCAGGTGGTCGCTGAATTCGAGGCCCTGGAACTGCTGCGCGGCATCGACCCGACCCGCCATGTGGTTCCGCACGGAGACCGCTCCGGTGTCGTCGTCGAGCCCTACCTGACCGACCAGTGGTTCGTGGACGCCGCCACCCTGGCCAAGCCCGCCATTGCTGCGGTCGAGGACGGCCGCACCGTCCTGGAACCCGCCGCCTGGTCGAAGACCTACTTCGAGTGGATGCGGAACATCGAGCCCTGGTGCGTCTCGCGCCAGCTCTGGTGGGGGCACCGGATCCCGGCCTGGTACGCACCCGACGGCACCGTCTTCGTGGAGGAGACCG
>CAIZKE010000125.1 GCA_903933475.1 uncultured Alphaproteobacteria bacterium
GCCCCTGACCGTCAACGCCAACAACGGGTATCACTACTTCGAGTATCCGAAGTGGTACAGCCACGAGATCAACATCTCGTCGACGGACGATGGCCCGCTACAGTGGATTGTCGGCGGCTTCTATTTCAACGAACAGTACACCGGCACCGGAAGCACGGCCGACTTCTTCCTGGTGGGCCCGTCCTCGCTCCAGACTCCGATCCTGGGCGCTGCACGGAACCCCGACAACTATTGGTCGACCGGCAACTACGCCCTGACGACCGAGAGCAAGGCGGTGTTCGGTCAGATTGACTACCAGCTGACGGACGCGTTCAAGTTCACCGCCGGCCTGCGCTATACCGTGGACGACAAGTTCGGCACGGAATACCGGCGCATCGTCTGTAACTCGGACGCCTGCTATCCCGGCCTCTATCCGGCCCTCGGCCTTGGCGCCTTCGGTCCGGGTACGGCGGCCAACTGGGGCAGCCTTCTTGGTGACCTGAACTCCACGGCGCGCCTGGCGCCCGTCCTGGGCATCCCGGCGCTCGCCGGCCTGGCCGGTCTGGGCAATGGAGCCATGGACCTCACCGACGCCCTCGCGCCGAAGAGCACCGCAGGCCTGATCCCGGGTGTCAGCTCCCCCGGAATCACCACCGGCGGCGTGACCCGCCAGTACGTGACCGATCCGGCCACCGGCATCATGAGCCGCACCCTCGACGGGTCCTCCGACGCCGTCACCGGCACCCTCGGCGTCCAGTGGGAACCCAGCAGCGACACGATGGCCTACGCCCGCTACAGCCGCGGTTACAAGGCGTTCGGCTTCTCAGCCGGCGGCTTCCTCGCCGTGCCCAAGGCGGACGAGGAGACGGTCAACTCCTACGAGATCGGGTACAAGAGGGACTTCGACAGGTTCCAGGTGAACCTGGCGGCCTTCTTCCTCGACTACAGCGGCCTTCAGGCACCGGTGGCCGTGCGGGTTGGCGCGACCAACGTCACCCAGTTCGTGAACATCGCCAAGTCGGAGTCCTACGGGATCGAGTTCAGTGGCATCTGGCGGCCGGTGGATGCCCTCCGCCTGTCTCTGGACTACGGCTGGAACCCGACCGAGATCACCGAGAGCAACCTGCTCGTGGATGTGGACGACAACATCAACACCGGAGCCGTCAGCATTGTCGGGAACGCCCTGCCGCAGGCGCCGGAGCATAAGTTGGCGGTCAACGGCACCTATACCTTCGAGACCGATGCGGGGAACATCATCGCCGGGGCCAGCTACCTCCGCCGGTCGGAGTCCTATGCGAACGTCTTCAGCCGTGAGTACAACTCCGCACCGGAGTGGGATCAGGTGGACCTGCGTCTGCTCTGGATGCCGGCGGGCGGCAAGTACACGGTCATCGCCTACGTCAAGAACGCCCTGGACGAGGACGGCTACGCCGCCGCGGTCGCGGCTTCGCAGCGGAACAACAGCGCTACGGTGGCGACTGACAGGTACCCCAACGGGGCCCAGAACTACGAGCTGACACCGCCGCGCATCTTCGGCCTGGAAGTGCAGTACCGCTTCTGATCCAACCCGCCCTAGGGCGGTCAGTTGAAGGGTCCCCGGCAC
>CAIZKE010000126.1 GCA_903933475.1 uncultured Alphaproteobacteria bacterium
CTCACCGGTCCACCGGTCTAAACGCCACATGGCACCAGCCCAGACGTCCCGCTTTGTCTCATACCGGCCCAGGACCGCCACAAGGACCAGGGCTAGAGCGGCAAGCAGGAATACAGCCTGTCCGGTCGTGATCGGAGGCTGGGCTTTCTTCGCCTCAAGCTCTTCCATCACGCCCTCCCTCGCCGCTCGAGCAAGTCAGCTACGGCTTCTACCATCAGGTCATTCAGGCTGACGATCGCCCCGCGCCGGTCGGATTCATCCTCGGCCAGGCGTCGCAGCTGGCGGCGCAAGTCGCTGTCGATCCTCACCGTGAGCCCGTAGGTTCGTCCAGGGGCTCGCTTTGGCGGTCTCCCGCGCCCTCTGGGGCTCAGGGAAGGCACAGGAAGGGCCTCGGCGGGTTTGGATGCATGAACCCCTTCGGCGGGCCTCGGGGCCGCTCCTGGGGCTTCCTGGGCCGTTTTCGTCGCCTTCACCTGGTCAAAGGTCAATGCCGCCCGCTTCATAGTCTCGCCTCCAGCTCGCGCCACAGCGCCGCAATCTCGCCGGCGGCCTTGCCGGCCGGCTCCAGCTCGAGGACGGCGCGGCCGTCGATCAGCGCCGAGGCGAACGCCGCCCGGGCGTGAATGATGGTCGTCGCCACCGGCAACCCGAATCCCTGCAGGGCGCCCACCGCCTCGCGGGTAATCGCGCCCTCGGCAATGCCACGGGCCGGCGGGGCCTGATTGATCACCATCAGGCCAGGCGTTCCGGCCGCCTGGACAGTCGACACCGTGGCGCTGACAGCGCGAAGGTCGAGGATGGACGGGCGCACCACCACCAGGGCCAGGTCCGCCACCTGGGCGGCCTCCTGGGCGTCAGCCTCGGCGCTGGGCCGCGTGTCGATCACCACCAGGTCAAAGCCTGCTTCCTCGGCCGCCCTCACCACAGCCGCCAGGGCGCCGGGATCTACTTCCACCAGCTCAGGGGCGTCGGCCTCACGGGTCCGCCACCAGTCGGCCGCAGATCGCTGGGGATCGGCGTCCACCAGGGCGACACGCCGCCCGCCGGCGACGGCTTGAACCGCCAGGTGCAGGGCGAGGGTCGTTTTCCCGGCGCCGCCCTTCCGGGACAGGATCGCGAGGGTTTTCATCCGTCGCGATCCGCGAGAATCCGCGTCATCCTTAGGATCGCCCATGTGATCAGGAAGGCGGAAGAGAACAGCAGCAGCGGCGTGACCGGACCGCTTAAGCCGTCGCCCCCTATGTCCTCTATTCTGAACCAGAGGAAAGCGAAGAAGAGGAACATCAGCTCTTGGAGCCGAGGCGTAAGCCAGTTGAACAGATCCCCCAGCATTCCCATTGCAACCCCTCCTAGTGCGCTACCGGCTTAAAGGTCTGATTGATTCCCTTAATGCCGCCTTACCGCCTCACCGTTTCGCCACCGTGATTTTCTGACGTCATGAATTGACGCCGCCATGATGAGGGTCTATCCCTGTTTTCAATCCGTGAAACGTCCGTTTGGAATTGAGAAATGACCACCGCCCCCGCCTTCATCGCTTACTTCCGCGTCAGCACTCAGGCCCAGGGCCGCAGCGGCCTCGGCCTCGAGGCCCAACAGGAAGCCGTGGCGCGGCATGTTGCCAGCGTCGGCGGCCAGGTCGTCCAGAGCTTCACCGAAGTCGAAAGCGGCAAGCGGGATGATCGCCCCCAGCTGGCGGCCGCACTCGCCGCCTGCAGGGCGCAGGGCGCGGTCCTCCTGGTCGCGAAGCTGGACCGGCTGGCACGGAATGCCCAATTCCTCTTGTCCGTGGTCGAGGGGGCCGGCGCGGCCGGGGTCTGCTTCTGTGACCTTCCCCAGCTCCCCCCGGGGCCGGCGGGCCGGTTCATGCTGACGATGTTCGCCGCCGTGGCGGAACTCGAGGCCGGGATGATCAGTCAGCGCACCAAGGCCGCCTTGCAGGCCGCGAAGGTCAGGGGCGTGAAGCTGGGCAACCCGCACCTTCAACCCGGGACACCGGCCGCCGCCAAGGCCGCCAGCGATGCCGCCAGCGCCAGGGCGAAGGCGAAGGCCCAGGACGTCCGCCCCTACGTCGAAGCCGCTCAGAAGGCCGGGGCCGTCACCCTCCAGCAGATCGGGCAGGCCCTCGAGGCCCGGGGCGTCCGCACATCACGAGGCGGGACGCGCTGGGCACCCGCTCAGGTCGCCCGGGTCATGAAGGCCGCGTGAATATCCGGCATTTGTTTATTCACCCGGGGGCCTGATTCCGGCTGATTGCTTTTCACCCCCCGGATGGGTCAACCGGCCTAGGTCCAGAGCAACGTCCCGATCATGAACACGAGGACTGCCCCCGCCATCCTGAAGGCGTCGAGGATCAGCCGCAGGGCGCCCTTTTTACGGTGGCCAGAAATTCGCTCGCGTCCTTTTTTGGTGCCCAGAAACTCCACCGCCGCCCCTTTTATGGCCTCCGAAAACTCCGGCCGGGGCGTCGCGGGCGCAGGCGCGTAGTGTGAGGCCGCCCCTAGATCCGCCTATTTTAGGGCACCCGCAGCTGGGCCAGGTCGTCGGCCTGGTCGCACTATTTCCCCTTATTTTAATGCCCACCGGACCAAAGGACCGCCCCCGGGGGGCCGCCCTTTCGTCCTCGGGTCCAGCATCGCGGGCGCGGGCGCGTAATGGGAGTGAAGCCCGATCAGCTCACCACCTGGTCAACCGGGGGCCTGGTCGGCCGTGCAGGCTCGATCCCGTGCTGACGTAGGCCGGCGATGATCAGCCGGCGGCACGTGTCAGCCGGCGAAAGATGTTCCCGCACCGCCAGGTCCGCGATTGCGTCGGCAATGGGGGCGTTCGTGCGGAAGGCGATGAGATGAGGGTAACGGATCATGAAGGTTCCCTTTCACGAAGGTCTGACGGTTTGATTTTTCGACGTCATGAAATGTGCGGACGGGTCGGCCTGGGCGTCGACCATGTGGTCGAGGACGCCGGCGGCCAGCTGGCGGGCAGCTAGGACGTCCAGCCAGGCCAGGCGCTCAGCTGCAGCTCGAGGCACCCCGCCGAGGTATTCCCGCACCGCCGCCCGCTCCTGGTAGAACTCGACTTCAGCATCATCACGAAAGCGGCTTGAACCGGGTCCGGGAGAGCTGCGGACAGACCGGACAACCCTAAAGGGTTTTGTCCGGTCCGTCCGCAGTTTGGCCCCCAGCTCAGGGAGGCTGGACAGCTGCGGACGAAATGAATTCGGTCCGCATTCGTCCGTTTCGTCCGCACGGGTCATAGGGCGGGCCTCGGCATTGATTTCACGAGGCAAATAAGCTCGCCCTCCTGACGCAAGGTTTTGTCCTCGAGCAGATATTCGAGCCCCCGCTTGAAGTCCTTTCCCCGATGATCGTTCCACTTGCGTTCCTGTGCCTTCCGTTCGCGGTCGGACGTGTCCGGCGGGACTTCTGGCCGGGGGCCTCCGAGGCCAATCTGATAGGTCATCGCCCGCAGCTCCCCGACATCGACGCCACTATGACCGGCAGGGATGCCGGGGCCTGCGATGGGGCGCGGCCTTGCCTCCAGGACACGATCAAAGGCGCGAAGGATCAGATCCCCGGTTCCCCCGGCCTTGCTCGCCCGCCGGCCTGGTCGCCGTGCCTCGGGGGCGTCCGTCTCCTGAATGACACAGGTCGAAATTTCATCGCCGTCATCGTCCAGGCCCAGCACCACCCGCTCGAGGACGAAGGCGAAGCGGTCGCCGGCCAAGCCGTCTTTGACTTTCGTCACAACCCCCGTCCGCATCTCCCCGTCCGGGGTCTCCAGCATCAGCACGGAGTCCGCGTTCGCCAGCAGGCCGGACCACCCGCGCAAACCGCGCTCGGCGTCCTTCCCGGGATGCGCCAGAACGAGGACCAGGACTTCCAACTCAGCCGCCAGGGCCTGCAGGGCGTGAAGGACAGGACTCATGGAGGCCGCAGAATTTTCGTCCGCGCCGGGTATGACCGCGCTCAGGGTGTCGACAGCTACAACACCAAGCCGGAAGCCGTTGGCCAGCATTTCGGCTTGCGCGTCGGTTATCGCCTCCCGCAGCTGGGCCAGGTCGTCGGCGTCGCACAGGTTCGGGGCCTGCCCGATGAACTGGAAAGCACCGTCCAGGGGGC
>CAIZKE010000127.1 GCA_903933475.1 uncultured Alphaproteobacteria bacterium
ATGAGTTACGGTGACACTGTACGAAACTAACGTTCACGCACGTTCGCATCCCAGCCCTTTGGGTCAGCCCGATAACCGAGGCTTGAAAGGCGCTCGATCAGCTTTTGGCGGCCTTCACGCTCCGGAAACCCCTTGCTCGGCCGATAGATGGACTATTTCATACACTGTCACTGTAACACCCGACCCTCTCCTGAGACCCTGTAGCTTCACAACCACAGCTTCCCCGGTCCGGGTCGGATGGACAACCTATTGAGAGCTCACATCTAGGTGCCGCGGGCCGCGACGGCCAGGTCCGGGAAGTCGCTGAACAGGCCGTCCACGCCGGCGGCGAAGAGGGCCTTGAGAAGGGTCGCAACGTCGCCGTGCGCCCCTGGCCCGGTGCCGCGCCTCAGGGCTGGCGGCAGGAAGGCGTTCTCCGCCCGTACCGTCCAGGGGATGACTTTCAGCCCCGCAGCGTGGGCGTTCACCACCAGGGGCGTCGGGCCGGCCAGGGCTCCAGCGGCGTTGATGGCGATCACCTGGCGCCATTCCGGGCCGACGGCCTGGGCGTAGCCGGCGATGGCCTTCAGCCCTTCGACCGTAACCATGTCGGCGTAGCGAACGCCCGGCAGGTCTGCGGGGCCGCCCTCGGCGGAGACGAGCTGGACGCGGGGGGCCTTGGAGAGGGTGGCAAGGGTCTTCAGGGGGCCGACCTCGAAGCACTGGACAAGGACTGGGGCTCCAGCGGAGTCGAGGCCCGCGGCCTTCAGGGCGGCGGCCATGACCGGCTCGATGGCCATTCCGCGCGCCCGGAAATAGGTCGGGTGCTTCATCTCCGGGCAGAGGCCAACGGTGCGGCCCAGGCGGGTCGATTCCTTGCGGGCCAGGTCGGCGACCTCGGCGAAGGTCAGGATCTGGTCCTCGCCGTTGTAGCGGGCGCTGTCCGGCCGCAGTTCCGGCAGGCGCTCCCGGGTCCTCAGGGTCTTGAGCTCGGCCAGGGTGAAGTCCTCGGTGAACCAGCCCTCGACCTTTTCGCCATCGATCACGCGCACGGTCTTGCGGCCCACGAACCCGGGGCGGGCCGCGATGTCCGTCGTCTCGCCGATCTCGTTCTCGTGGCGGGCCACCAGGACTCCGTCCTTCGTCAGGACCAGATCCGGCTCGATGACGTCCGCCCCCTGGGCGATGGCCAGGAGGTAGGCCTGGCGGGTGTGCTCGGGACGGTAGCCGCTGGCTCCCCGATGGGCGACGACCTGCGGGCGCGGCGCGGCGGAGGCGGTGCGGGCGGAGGCCATCAGGGCTCCTGCGGCGACGAAGCCGGCCCCGAAGGCGCGGCGCGAAGGAAGGGGGATGCGCATGGGAGCCGACTAACGCAGGGGCGTGACGGTTTCGTCAAGCCGCCGTCCGGCCCGGCTCAGGCCGCGGCCTTCAGACGCTCGAGGACCAGGGGATGCAGGTCGAGGTTGGCAGCGCAGATGCTGCCAGTCTCCAGAATGTCGTCGCCGCCGTCGGCGGTGGTCACCTTGCCGCCAGCCTCGGTGACCAGCAGGAGACCCGCCGCCAGGTCCCAGGCGCTGAGGTCGCGTTCCCAGAAGCCGTCCATCCGCCCTGCAGCCACCCAGGCCAGGTCCAGGGCTGCGGAGCCAAACCGACGCACGCCGGCCACACGCTGGCTGACCTGGTGCAGTTCCTTCAGGAACCGGGCGTGCTGGCCGTGGCCCATGAAGGGGATCCCCGTGGCGAGGACCGACTCGTCGAGCTTCTGGCGGGCCGCCACCCGGAGGCGCCGGTCATTGACGAAGGCGCCCTTGCCCTTCTCGGCCCAGAAGAGGTCGTTGGACACGGGATTGTAGGTCACCGCCGCCACGATCGCCCCTTCGCGCTGGAGGGCGATGTTGATGGCGAAGTGCGGGATGGCGTGCAGGAAGTTGGTCGTCCCGTCCAGGGGATCGACGATCCAGGTGTGGGTCTTGTCCGTCCCCCCGATCAGGCCCCGTTCCTCGCCCAGGAAGTTGTAGCCCGGACGGGCCTTGGACAGGCTCTCGAAGATGGACTGTTCGGCCTTGATGTCGGCGGCGGACACGAAGTCCGCAGCCCCCTTCCGGGAAACCTGCAACTCGGCCAGCTCGCCGAAATCGCGGTTGAGACCCCGGGCGGCTTGCCGGGCGGCGTCGGACATGACCTTGAGGAGGGCGGACTGGGTCGACATGGGTCGCGGAACCTAGTGGCCGGGCCGCCGCAAGGCAAGGCGTGGTTAGGGTGATCAGGCTTCGCCGGAGCGGCTCCGGTCCGCCAGGCCCTCGCCGATGGCTGCATTCAGGTCGCGCACCGCCTGGGCCTCACCTCCCGGGTGGCTCCAGACCCCAGCCGATACCGCCAGGAAGTCGGCCCCGGCCGCCGCGAGGCCCCGGGCGGTCTCCGCGGTGATGCCGCCGATCGCGACGCAGGGCGTCTGCATGGTCTCCTGCCAGACCGACAGGATCTCGGGGTCCGTCCGGGTCGGGGCGTCCTTGGTCGAGCTTGGGAAGAAGGCCCCGAAGGCGACATAGTCTGCGCCCTGCTCGGCGGCCTCCATGGCAAGGTGGCGGCTGTCATGACAGGTCACGCCGACGGTCCGGTCTTTGCCAACCCGGCGCCGGGCCTCGGCACAGGGCATGTCGGACTGGCCCACGTGCACCCCGTCGCAGTCGAGGCGCGCGGCCAGGTCGGGGTCGTCATTCAGGATCAGCGCGGCGTCATGCGCCCGGGCGATGGGCCCCAGCACCCGGACCGCCTCGGCGATCTCGGCTTCCGAGGCGTCCTTCAGTCGGAGCTGAAGGGCGGCCACGTCCCCGGCGGACAGGGCGGCTTCGAGGCGTCCGGCAAAGACGGCGAGGTCGCCCAACTTAGGCGGCGTGATCAGGTAGAGGCGGCAGGCAGGTCGGGACATAGCCCTTCCTTAGCGCTGTCCGACCGGACGCCCAAGGCCCCGGGGCCCGGAATGTGTTG
>CAIZKE010000128.1 GCA_903933475.1 uncultured Alphaproteobacteria bacterium
CAGCCGGCACATCCGGCCCCGCGAGGACCGACCATGGCGAAGCCCGCCTCCATCAAGATCAAGCTGAACTCGACGGCCGACACCGGGTTCTACTATGTGACCAAGAAGAACGCCCGGACCATGACCGAGAAGCTGGTCCTGAAGAAGTACGACCCCGTCGCGCGCAAGCACGTGGAATTCCGCGAAGGCAAGATCAAGTAGGCCCTAGGCCTGACTGGATTTCATGCGCCCGGCGAAAGCCGGGCGTTTTCGTATCCGCCCAGGGCTTCAGGCGCGAGGCGTTCGCACGACGACCTGGTTCCGGCCCGCCGCCTTGGCTTCGTAGAGGGCCTCGTCGGCCCGGCGGAGAAGCGACTCCGGACGGTCCTCGGCCCCCTCACTCGCCGAGACTCCGAGCGACACGGTCACCGGCATCTCGCGATCCCCAACGAAGAAGGCCTCGCCGGCCATGGCGAGGCGGATCCGCTCGGCAATGCGGGCCGCATCGCTCAGGCGTGTGGCCGGCATGACCACCGCGAATTCTTCGCCGCCATAGCGACACGGAATGTCTACCGCACGAACGCTAGAGGCCAGGCGAACGGCAACCTCCCGAAGGACCTCGTCACCATGGGTGTGACCAAAGGTATCATTGACCCGCTTGAAGTGGTCGATGTCGAGCATGAGGACGGAGGTCGGGGGACCGCCGGCGGCGCTGCGCTCGAGAAGAGAGCTGAGCTGGCCCATCATGTAGCGGCGATTGTTGAGGCCGGTCAGCTGGTCGGTGATGGCCAGTTCCATGGACTGGGCGACGGTGTCCCGCAGATGATCCGCATAGCGCTTGCGCCGTATCAGGGACCGGGCCCGGACGCGCAACTCCAGCGGATCGACGGGCAGGGAGATGAGATCGTTGACGCCGAGATCCAGGGCCTTCAGTAGCCGCTGCCGATCCTCGAAGTCGGCGATGGCAAGGATAGGCACCTGCCGGGAGTGGGCTCCGGCGCGCAGGCCAGCGACCAGTCTCAGTCCGTCAAAAGCCCCGCTTGAGACATTGATCACGGCCAGATCAATCGGACCCCGGGCCGAGATGAGCGCCTGTTCCGGATCGGTCTCGAAGACAGGCCTGTGTTCCGACGCGAGGTCCTCGACCAGGGCAGCGGCGACCGCGGGATCGCCATCGGCGACCAGGACCCGCCCACCGCCGGCGCCGAGCCTGTTGGCCGGCATGGGGGCCATGCCCATGCGCCGGCCAGTTTCTTCACGCTCCCGGAGTTCGTCGACCATGACCTTCAGGCGAGTCAGGCTGCGCAGGCGTGCAAACAGCATGACATCGTCGATGGGCTTGGACAGGAACTCGTCAGCACCGGCCTCCAGGCCCGCAATTCGGAGATCCTGGCTGTCGTGGGCGGTAATCAGGACGACGGGGATATGTCGAAGCTCGGTATCCGCCTTGAGCGCACGACAGACATCAAGCCCGTCCATGCCCGGCATGACGACGTCCAGCAGAATGATGTCGGGATGACTGCTTGCAGCGAGGGCCAGGGCCTCTGGACCATCAGCGGCCGTGGTGACCTGATAGTACTCGGACGTCAGCTTAGCCTCTAGGACGCGCCGTCCGCCCTCGGAATCGTCAACCAGGAGAATCCGCGCCGTCATGGCCTAGTCCAGAAGCCTGCGAATTGTGTCGAGAAAGCCTGTAACCGAGATCGGCTTGGATATATAGGCCTCGCAACCGCCCTGGCGAATTCGCTCTTCATCGCCCTTCATGGCGAATGCGGTGACCGCCACCACGGGAATACCCGCCAGATCCTCATCTTCCTTGAGCCACTTGGTGACTTCAAGCCCCGAGATCTCGGGAAGCTGGATATCCATAAGGATCAAGTCGGGACGATGCTCACGGGCAATCGAAAGCGCCTCCAGACCCTCGCGGGTTTGAAGGGTCTCGTACCCCTGAGCATCAAGCAAATCATGAAAAAGCTTCATGTTCAGCTCGTTATCCTCGACGATGAGGACCTTCTTGGCCATCAATCCACCGATTTCAACCCGGCCCCCGGAGGGCTCCGGAAGACCTTTGTAGGTCCTCCTTCTCACGCATATCCTTAAGCGCGCGTTAGCCGAGCACCAGTTCATGACCTTCACTTCGCCAGACCGCCCGCCGCCCGAACTCTCCGCCCTTGGGCTGGCTGGCGACAGACCCCTCCTGATCGTCGACGTAGACGAAGTCCTGGGCCTCTTCATGGAGGGCTTTGCCCGTTACCTCGGCGGACAGGGCCTGGAGATGCGCTTCGATCGCTTCGCCCTCTTCCAGAACATCTTTCGCCCAGGCGAAGACACACACATCGACCTCGAGACCGGCCAGGGGCATTTTCAGGCCTTCTTCCGGGACGCCGTCGCCGACATGCCCGTCGCGGACGGCGGTCCAGAAGCCTTGGCCCGGCTCTCGCATCGGGCGGATATCGTGATCCTGACCAATGCCCCTGGCCAGGCCCTTGAGGGGCGCGCCCGCTGGCTGAAGCGTCACGGTATGGACTATCCCCTGCTGATCAACAGCGGCCTCAAGGGCCCGGTGGCAGCGGCCCTGGCGGCTCAGGCGGCCGGCCCGGCCGTCTTCATTGACGACATGATCCCCAACCTGGACTCCGTGGCCGAACACGCACCGGCAGTGGCCCGTTTCCAGACCGTCGCCGACCCCCGCCTGCGCTCCATGGCGCCGAGCCGGCCGGATCTCCATCCCCGGATTGATGGCTGGGACGGGCTGGAGGCCGCGATCACTGGCGTCCTGGACGCTGCCCTCAGGTGATCGCCTTCGGAATTGACCTCGGCGGTACCAAGATCGAAGCGGCGGCCCTGTACCCCGACGGGAGCTTCGCAGCCCGGGTACGACGGCAGACGCCCGCGGACTACCCCTCAGCGCTCGAGGCCATCGCCGGCGTCCTGGAGGAGGCCGAGCAGCAGGCGGGTGCCCGGGCAGGAAGGCTCGGGGTGGGCGGCCCGGGCTCCGTGAACCCCCATACCGGACGCTTGCGCAACGCCAACTCGACCTGGCTGAACGGCCGCACCTTTCCCGAAGACCTTGCCCGCCGCCTCGGACGCCCCGTCCGATACGCCAATGACGCTGACTGCCTTGCCGTCTCGGAAGCGCGGGACGGCGCGGCGACCGGGCGGGACCCTGTCTTCGCAGTCATACTTGGAACCGGGGTCGGCGGCGGGCTCGTCATGGATGGCCGACTGGTGTCCGGAGCCAACGGGATTGCAGGGGAATGGGGGCATGGCCCCCTGCCCGCCCCGACCCCCGAGGAATCGCCCGGCCCCGATTGCTGGTGCGGCCGGCAAGGCTGCCTGGAGACCTGGCTCTCAGGCCCCGCCCTAGCCAGGCAAGACGGACGCGGCCTGACCGCCGAGGCCATAGCCGCCCGGGCATCAAAGGCAGACCCTCACGCCCGGGACAGCCTCTCACGCCATGCCGAGCGCCTCGCCCGGGGCCTCGCTTCGGTGGTGAACCTGCTCGATCCCGGCGCCATAATTCTGGGCGGAGGCCTTGGGGGAATACCTGGGCTGGCGGAAGGACTTGCAGATCGTATCCAGCCTCATGTCTTCAGCGATGACTGGCGATGCGAGATCCTGCGGCCCCGCTTCGGCGACTCCTCGGGGGTGCGCGGCGCGGCCTGGCTCTGGGACCGGTGAAGGCACTCTGCCGCGACTGCCTGTCCCCGGGTCCGTCCGTGGCGCGCTGTGCGGCCTGTGGTTCGCCCAGGATGCTTCGCCATCCTGAAATTGGGGACCTGTCGATCGCGCATATCGACTGCGATGCCTTCTACGCCTCGGTGGAAAAGCGCGACCGGCCGGAACTCCGCGACCAGCCGGTGATCGTGGGCGGCGGGCGGCGGGGGGTCGTGACGACCTGCTGCTACATCGCCCGGACCTTTGGGGTCCGTTCAGCCATGCCCATGTTCAAGGCCCTCGCGGCCTGCCCCCGGGCTGTGGTCCTGCCACCTGATTTCCCAAAGTACCGGGCGGAAAGTCGCCAGCTGATGGGCATGATGCGCGACCTGACGCCCCTTGTTCAGCCCCTGTCGCTGGATGAGGCCTGGCTTGACCTGTCCGGTACCGAACGGCTGCACGGCGCTCAGCCGGCCCTGACCCTGGCGCGGCTCCAGTCACGGATTGAGGCGGAGACCGGACTGACCGTCTCGGTAGGCCTGGCCCCCAACAAGTTCCTCGCCAAGATCGCCTCGGACCTCGACAAGCCGCGGGGCTTTTCGGTGATTGGTACGGTCGAGGCCGAAACCTTCCTGGCGGAGAGATCGGTCCGCCTCCTGCCCGGCGTGGGTCCGGTGATGGCGCGGGACCTTGAACGGGCGGGCTTCGAGCGGATCGGCCAGATCGCCCGGGCAGAGCCGAAGGCACTGGCGGCCCGCTTTGGCGATTTCGGCCTACGCCTTCACGCCATGGCCCATGGCCGCGACTCCCGGAGCGTCGACCCGGGGCAGGTGCGAAAGTCCATCAGCGCGGAGACCACATTCGAGGCGGACCTGAGCGATCCGGTGGATCTCGATGGCCAGCTGGTGCACCTGGCGGAGAGGGTGGCCAGGCAGGCTCGGGCTGCAGGTCAAGCCGGCAGGGTGGCCACCCTGAAGCTTAAAGACCCCGAATTCCGCACACTGACCCGACGCCGCACTCTGGCGTCCCCGACCCAGACAGCACGAACCCTGATTGCCGCCACCCGGGACCTCCTGGCCTCGGAGCTGGCGTCCGGGCCCCCGCGCAGGGCTTTTCGGCTGATCGGCGTCGGCCTGTCAGACCTTTCAGCACCCACCGATGCAGGCAGCGACCTCTTTGGCGAGGACGATGCACGATCCCTGGCTGCGGAACGGGCCGCGGACTCGATCCGGGCGCGATTCGGGCCGGGGATCCTGAACCCCGCCCGCAGCCTGGAACGCAAGCCACGACCGTAGAAGTCTCGCCCGGCCCGGGTCCATGGGCAGCGGGAAGTGTGGAAAACTGAGGCGCCAGGTCCGACAGCAGCGCGGCGGTGGCGCTATGCCCCTTTCATTCCTGAGGGGTTGGCATATCTAATCGAACTCTGAGGGGTGCCGTCGGGCGGCGCCCGAGGAGTGGATCTGGATGGCCGAACGCAAGCAGGGGGATCAAGGGACGGGCGATCGCTCTGCGGTGATCACCCAGACCAAGACCCGTACCCAGCGGCCGTCAATGTACCGGGTGCTGATCCTGAACGACGACTACACGCCTATGGAATTCGTGGTCTACGTTCTGGAGCAGTATTTCCACAAGTCGCGGGAGGAAGCCACGCAGATCATGCTGCACGTCCATCAGACGGGCGTCGGGATTTGCGGGATCTATACCTACGAAGTTGCAGAAACCAAGGTGGCGCAGGTGATCGATACCGCGCGCCGCCATCAGCACCCCCTCCAGTGCACAATGGAAAAGGACTAACGACCGTGCCGTCATTCTCGCGCCAGCTCGAAGAGTCCCTGCATAGGGCCGTGGCCCTGGCCAACCAGCGCAGCCACGAATATGCCACGCTTGAGCATCTGCTCTTGTCACTCACCGAGGACGAGGACTCCATCGGGGTCATGAAGGCCTGCGACGTCGACCTTGGCGTGCTCAAGACGACGCTCACCAACTATGTCGACAACGAGCTCAAGTCCCTGGTCGTCGATGACGGCGAGGACGCCAAGCCCACGCCAAGCTTTCAGCGGGTGATTCAGAGGGCCGTCATCCACGTCCAGTCATCTGGACGCGAGGACGTGACCGGTGCCAACGTCCTGGTCGCCATCTTCTCGGAGCGGGAAAGCCACGCCGCCTATTTCCTGCAGGAGCAGGACATGACCCGATATGATGCGGTGAACTACATCGCTCACGGCATCGCCAAGAAGGCGGGCGCCAACGAGGCCAAGCCGGTCAAGGGTTCGGAAGACGAGGAAAAGGCCGCCGTCAAGACGGGTGGAGAAGCCCTCGACGCTTACTGCGTGAACCTGAACGAGAAGGCGAAGCAGGGCAAGGTCGACCCCCTGATCGGACGCTCCGCAGAGGTCGAGCGCTGCATCCAGATCCTGTGCCGCCGGACCAAGAACAATCCGCTCCTGGTGGGGGATCCCGGCGTCGGCAAGACCGCCATCGCCGAGGGCCTGGCCCGCAAGATCATCAACAAGCAGGTGCCGGAGGTCCTGGCCGGCTCGACCATCTTCTCCCTCGACATGGGTTCCCTCCTGGCGGGAACCCGCTATCGCGGCGACTTCGAGGAGCGGGTGAAGCAGGTGGTCAAGGAACTGGAAAACCACCCCGACGCCATCCTGTTCATCGACGAGATCCATACGGTGATCGGTGCCGGCGCCACCTCAGGCGGCGCCATGGACGCCTCGAACCTGCTAAAGCCGGCCCTCGCCTCGGGCTCCCTGCGCTGCATGGGCTCGACCACCTACAAGGAGTTCCGTCAGCACTTCGAAAAGGACCGTGCCCTTGTCCGCCGGTTCCAGAAGATCGACGTGAACGAGCCGACGATCGAGGATACCATCAAGATCCTCAAGGGGCTGAAGACTTACTACGAGGAGTTCCACAAGCTCCGCTACACCAACGACGCCATCAAGGCGGCGGTGGAGCTGTCCGCGCGCTACATCACGGACCGCAAGCTTCCTGACAAGGCTATCGATATCATCGACGAGGCCGGCGCCGGCCAGATGTTGCTGCCCGAGAGCCGTCGCAAGAAGGTGATCGGCATAAAGGACGTCGAGGCCGTCGTGGCCAAGATCGCCCGCATCCCGCCAAAGTCTGTGTCCAAGTCCGATACAGAGTCCCTGCTCCAGCTGAAGACCGACCTGACGCGGGCGGTCTACGGTCAGGAAGACGCCATCGAGCAGTTGTCGGCTGCCATGAAGATGGCCCGGGCCGGCCTGCGCGACCCCAGCAAGCCGATTGGCTGCTACCTGTTCTCGGGCCCAACCGGCACTGGCAAGACCGAGACGGCGCGCCAGCTGTCCTCGACCCTCGGGATCGAGCTCCTGCGGTTCGACATGAGCGAGTACATGGAGCGCCACACGGTCAGCCGGCTGATCGGGGCACCGCCCGGATATGTCGGCTTCGACCAGGGCGGCCTGCTGACCGACGCCGTCGACCAGCATCCGCACTGCGTGGTCCTCCTGGACGAGATCGAGAAGGCCCACCCGGACGTCTTCAACATCCTGCTCCAGGTCATGGACCATGGGGTGCTGACGGACGCCAACGGCAAGAAGGTCGACTTCCGGAACGTGGTCCTGATCATGACGACCAACGCTGGTGCGTCGGACGCCCAGCGCAACGCCATCGGGTTTGGCCGCGGCAAGCAGGAGGACGAGGTCGATGAGGCCCTGAAGCGGCTCTTCACTCCCGAGTTCCGCAACCGCCTCGACGCCGTCGTCCAGTTCCGCCCGCTCACGCCGGAGGTCATCCGCCAGGTCGTGGTCAAGTTCGTCATGCAGTTGGAGGGCCAGCTGGCCGACCGGAACGTGACGATCGAGACGACGGACGAGGCGGCGGACTGGCTGGCCAAGAACGGCTTCGACGAGCTCTACGGTGCCCGGCCCCTCGGCCGCGTCATTCAGGAGCACATCAAGAAGCCCCTGGCTGACGAGATCCTGTTCGGGCGGCTCGTCCGCGGCGGACACGTCAAGGTGGTCCTGCGCGACGGCAAGCTTGGTTTCGACATCGAGGGCGAGAAGCGCGAGCCCGGAGCGCCGGTCATCGAGACGCCCCGCAAGGGACGCTCCCCGGCGCCAGAACTGGCGGACTGATCCGCCCGCGAGCGCCGGTCAGCTGATCTTGGCGGCGATCAGACGGGCGAGCTCGGCGAGCTCGTCCGGGTTCGCCATGCCGCCAGCCGCATGACGGCCCAAGGGCGCGGTCTCCCACCTGGGGATGATGTGGAAGTGCAGGTGGTAGACGGTCTGCCCTGCTGGGGCGCCATTGAACTGGGTCACGATCAGGCCATCCGGGGAGAGGGCCGCGCGCACGGCCCGGGCCACGCGCTGCACCGCCAGGATCAGGGGTGCCAGCCGGGCGGGATCTTCCTCCAGCAGGTTGCGGGCGTCGGAATGCTTGGGGATGACCAGGGTGTGGCCCCGGCTTTGGGGGAAGACGTCCATGAAGGCGAAGGCATGCTCGTCCTCGAACACCCGGGCGCAGGGCGCATCGCCCCGCAGGATCTTCGCGAAGATATTGCCCGGATCGTAGGTGCCCTCGAGGCTCATGACGGTCTCCCCTGTCTGACGGCCGCTGGATAGCACGCGCGCGGTCAGGCGTCTCCCGACTGGCGGAAGGGGGAATAGGCCTCGGAGAGCCACTCCATCTCTTCCTCCACGGCCTGCATTTCCCGTCGCAGATAGTCCTCCACGGGCCCGCGCAGGGCGGGGTCGGCGATGAAATGGGCCGAGTGGACCGGCGCCGGCAGATAGCCCCGGGCGATCTTGTGCTGCCCCTGGGCACCGGCCTCGACCCGGGCCAGGCCCCGGCCGATCGCCCACTCGATGGCCTGGTAATAGCAGAGCTCAAAATGCAGGAAGGGCACGTCCTCGACGCAGCCCCAGTTGCGCCCGAAGAGGCAGTCGCCGCCGATGAGGTTCAGGGCGCCGGCGATCCACCGGCCACCTCGCCGGGCCATGATCAGAAGCACCCGGTCGGCCATCCGCTCACTCAGGAGGGAAAAGAAGAGGCGGTTGAGATAGGGCCTGCCCCACTTTCGCGATCCCGTGTCCACGTAGAAGCGGTAGAAGGCGTCCCAGTGTTCCTCGGTCAGGTCCCCACCCGTCAGGCAGAGGATCTCCAGCCCCTGGACCGCGTCGCGCCGCTCCCGCCGTATGGTCTTGCGCCGGCCCGACGACAGGTCGGCGAGGAAGTCGTCGAAGGTCGCATAGCCGCGGTTGAGCCAGTGGTACTGCTGGCCCTCGCGCAGGGCCAGGCCCGCCTCGCCCAGCCAGGTCCACTCGTCGCGGTCTGGAAAGTTCACGTGCAGTCCTGAGGCGCCGAACCGCTCACAGACGGTCAGGGCACCGCCCAGGAGCGCCCTCCGGCCAAGGTCGGGGTCCACGTCCGGACGAACCAGCAGGCGCGGTCCCGTGGCGGGCGTGAAGGGGGCTGCGGACAGGAGCTTGGGATAGTATCGACCTCCAGCCCGCTCGTAGGCGTCGGCCCAGGCGTGGTCGAAGATGTACTCTCCCTGGCTGTGGCTCTTCAGGTAGAGGGGCATGACGGCAGCAACCCGCCCAGCCTCATCCTCGACGGCCAGGTGCTGTGGCCCCCAACCCTGGGATTCCACGGCGCAGCCGGCTTCCTCAGCGCAGTCGAGAAAATCGAAACAGATGAAGGGGTTGGTAGGTTGGTTTTCATGCACGGCACAGGCGTCCCAGTCCGCCTTGCCGATCTCGGCGATGCGGCGGCTGATGCGCACCGCGGGCTTCAGGGTCACGCCCGGAAACCCTCGAAGATGATGTTGTCGCAATGGGGCCGCGCCGCCTCAGCCTGTTCAGGCGTGCGCGCCGTCCAGCCGACGATGGGCATTCCCGCCTTTCGATGCGCCGCCACCTCGGCCAGTTCGAGGGTGTCCAGGCTCATGGCCAGGAAGTGCGGCCGGGCAATGGAAACGTGCTCCAGCCGCGCGAAGGCCTTGCGCTGCTCGGGCGAGATGTGGCTGGCCTCGTCATTCCAGCGATAGCTGTCCAGGCCCCGCAGCACCCCCGGGAACCGGTCGGCGAACCAGGCGTGGCTGTAGGGGTTGAAGCCGATGACGCAGGTGGGCCCGGCATGGTCGATGAGAATCTCGTGAACCCTCTGTTCGAGGGGGCCGACCTCACCGAAGGGGGTCTTGAGTTCCACGTGCACCATGGCCCGGTGACCGATGACCGCCATGGCCTCCAGCAGGGTCGGTATGGTCTCGTCCGTACCCTTGAGGGACATCTGCCCCAGGTCCGCTGCGGTATGGTCGCGAACCCGGCCCTCCTGTCCCGTCATCCGACCGAGGGTGGCGTCATGGAAGACGACCGCCTCGCCGTCTGCCGTGAGGTGGACGTCAAGTTCCACGCCATAGCCCGCCTGGCAGGCAGCATGGAAGGCGGCGAGGGAATTCTCCGGCGCGCCCTCCGGGCTCCAGAGGCCGCGATGGGCGATGGCGGGACTGAAGAGGAGGTCCCAGGCCTCTCCGAACTGCGCCTTCATCTGACCTCCACCACCGCGTCGACCTCGACCGCGAAGTTCAGCGGCAGGCGATAGACGCCCACCGCCGACCGGGCGTGACGCCCAGCGTCCCCGAAGGCCAGGACCATCAGGTCCGAAGCGCCGTTCACGACCTTGGGGATGTCGAAAAAGTCCGGCCCGGCCTGGACGAAGCCGCCCAGCTTGACCACCCGGACCACCCGGTCGAGGTCACCATCGCAGGCGGCCTTCATCTGGGCGAGCAGGTTGATCCCGCAGAGCCTGGCGGCACCCTGAGCGGCCTCCAGGTCGACGTCTGCGCCGACCACGCCCTTCACCCCTCCCGAGGAGTCCAGGGAGACCTGGCCGGAGATATGGACCAGGGAACCGCTCCGGACGAAGGGCACATAGTTTGCGACAGGCGCGACGGGGACCGGAAGGATGACACCGGCGGCGGCGAGGCGGGATTCAACTTCGGACATGCTTCAAGACTATCCCCTGGGAAGGCTGCCGGACAGGGCCAACCTGATCAATTCAGCTCTGCGGAGGCGTGTTCCCACCCTTCAGGGCCTTCCTGGCCTCATCGGACCGGGCGGCGTCGTCCGGGCAGACATCCCCCAGTCGCCGGGCTGTGGTGGTGGCGGTCCCGGCCAGGGGAATCCCCGCTATTTTCGTCGAAAGAGAAAGCTTCAGCCGGAAGACCTCCGGCGCGTAACCCCCACTCGCCGTGACGGCCGCCACCTGGCCTTCCTTGGTGGTGCAGCTACCCTTCAGGAGGATCTTGCCCTCCCCGACATTCCGGGAGGGGTAGGTGCAGGCGTAATGCCGGTTGGACGGCGAGGTCATGAACTTGTTGATCTCGGAAGCCACCAGGCAGCGCCGCTCGACCTTCTTCTGGGTGATCACCACGTTGAAGACGTTGGTCAGTTCCCAATAGCCCGGACGCGGCCGGCCCACGCTGTCCGCCCAGGCCGGGGCGGCCACCAGGACGAGGGCCGGGAGGGCTGCGGCAAGCGCCATCCGCTTCAGTTCCATTTCCTCTGTCCTCTACTGCGCCATGGGATACAGGCCCCGTGGCTGGCCTTGCCCAGTCACCGGCTGTAAACCACGCTCAGACATGGGGTGTCGATTGCCTGATTCCGACCCGACCGCGCCAGACGGCTCACCCTCCGCCGGGGGCCTCGAACTGACCGTCGTCGTGCCGACGTTCAACGAGCGGGCCAATGTGCGCAGGCTTATCAGCCTCGTCGAGGCCGCCCTGGGCGACATCCGCTGGCAGGTCATCTTCGTCGATGACAACTCCCCCGACGGAACGGCGGCCGAGGTCAAGGCCGTCGCCGCGGTGGATTCCAGGGTCCAGTGCCTGCACCGGGTCGGACGCCGGGGCCTCGCCGGCGCAGTGATCGAGGGGGTCATGGCCAGCGCCGCGCCTTTCGTGGCGGTCATGGACGGCGACCTCCAGCACGATGAAGGCCTCCTGCCGGACATGCTTCGGGCACTGCGCGACGGGGGCGCAGACCTGGCCGTCGGCAGTCGATACTGCGGAGACGCCGGTGCCGACGCGTCCGCGCTTGGCGCGCGACGCGAGGCCGGCAGCCGCCTGGCCAACTGGCTTGGCAGCAAGGTGCTCAAGGCCGACCTGACCGACCCGATGAGCGGCTTCTTCATGGTCCGGCGCTCGGCAGTGGAGGCCGTCGCACCCCGACTTTCGACCTCGGGCTTCAAGGTCCTGTTCGACATTGTCGCCTCGCAGAAGACGCCGCTGAAGATTGTCGAGCTGCCCTACACCTTCCGGGCCCGGGAGGCCGGGGACTCCAAGCTCGATAACGGCGTGGTGGTCCAGTACCTGGGGCTCCTGGTCGCAAAGCTCAGCCGGGACGTCATCTCACCCCGCTTCCTGATGTTCGCCATGGTCGGTGCCAGTGGTGTGGTTGTGCACCTCCTCATCCTCCGCAGCCTTCTGCCCCTGGGCTTTTCCTGGGCCCAGACCCTGGCCGCCCTCGGCGCCATGACCTCCAACTACCTGATCAACAACGCCGTCACCTATCGGGATCGCCGACTGAAGGGCGTGAAGCTCGTCGCCGGCTACATCAAGTTCTGTGTGCTCTGCAGTGTGCCCCTGGCGGCCAACGTGGCCGTCGCCACGGTCGTCTTCGAGCGTGGACCCGCCTGGTGGGTGGCGGGCCTTGCCGGCGCCGTCGTCGCCGCCGCCTGGAACTATGTGACCACCTCGCGGGCGGTCTGGTGAGGCTGGATGCCAGCCGCGGCCTCTGGCTGCTGGTCCTGGGACTCACGGCCCTGCGGCTATGGGCCGCAGCGACAATCCCCCTGACTGAGGACGAGGCCTACTACCGCCTCTGGTCCCAGCATCTTCACCTTGGCTATTACGACCACCCACCGATGATTGCCTGGTGGATCCGGTTTGGGACGACCTTGGCCGGGGACACGCCCCTGGGCGTGCGCCTCCTGCCCATCCTGGGTGCCGCAGCGACGACCTTGCTGACGGCAGACCTCGCCCGGCGGCTTGGCGCCAGCGCCCGAACCGCCCTGGTGGCAGCCCTGGCCTACAACGCCATGCTGACCATAGGTGCCGGGGGTATTCTGGCCACGCCGGACGCCCCGGCCATCCTGTTCTGGGCGGCGACCCTGTCGGTGCTGGGCCGGATCGGGGCGGGGGGAAGCCCGCGCTTTTGGCTGCTGGCCGGATTGATGGCGGGCCTGGCCTGTATCTCCAAATACTCGGCCCTCTTCCTGGCACCGGGCATCTTCCTGTGGCTGGTCAGTTCCCCGGAGGGACGCAGGCGCCTGCTGACGCCCTGGCCCTGGACAGCTGTGGCCGTGGCCGGCGCAGTTTTCGCCACCAACCTGGCCTGGAACGCAACGAACCACTGGCTGACCTTCGAAAAGCAGTTCGGACGGGTCGAGCCCTCGCAGTTCCGGCCCGGATACCTTGGCGAGCTCCTCTCGACACAGTTCGTCCTGCTCAATCCGTTCATCGCGGTTCTGGCGGGCGCCGGTATCTGGGCCGCTATCCGGCGCCGCGGACAGGCTGGCGGGATGGACCTTTCCCTGCCCCTGCTGGCCGCCCTGCCCTTCGGCCTCTACCTGGCCCTTCACGCCCTGCACGACCGCGTGCAGGCGCACTGGCCGGCGACGATCTTCGCCGCCTTCGCCCTGGCCGCCGCCGCCGCGGTCGAGGCCCGACCGAGGGGATGGCGGCCCCGCACCCTGGACGCAGGGCTTGTCTTCGGTGCCGTCGCCATGGTCGTAGCCCTGGCCTGGGTAGGACTGCAGGGACCGCCGCTCAATCGACGGACAGACCCTCTGCTGCCCATCCGCGGCTGGCCGGAATTCGCCGGACAGGTGGAGGCGGCCAGGGTCAAGGCCGGTGCCGAGTGGGTCGGCGTCGCCCATTACGGCGCCCTGTCCCAGTTGTCGGCCACCGGGCGGATCCAGGCGCCCCTGGTTCACCTGATCGAGCGAGAGCGCTGGCCGGACGCCGCCCCGGTACCCGTCGAGCGCCCGGGCCTGGTCCTGGACAAGAGCCGTCGGCTGTCCCTGGCGGACCTGCAGGCCTGTTTCCGGACGGTGACCCCCGCCGGCGAACTCGTCCGGGGCCTCCCAACCAGCCGGGTCGACCGCTACCCCCTCTTCCGGGTCGAGGGACCGGTACCCGGCCTGCTTTCCCGGGGCTGCCCGGACGAACTGGGCAAGAACCGGCGCCGCTAGGTCCAGGTTCATTCGACTTTCAGGGCTCCGCCCCAATCCCGTCGCCAGGCTTCGTCGGGAACTCCCCCTGATGGGGAGCAATTGAGAGCGCGTAATTCCTCCACCTCTTCGGGGGAGGTGGACCGGGGCGATAGCCCCGGGACGG
>CAIZKE010000129.1 GCA_903933475.1 uncultured Alphaproteobacteria bacterium
CCGCCCACTGCGTGGCATGCTGCTTGGGCCGGCCTGCACCGTTGGCGCGGCGGCAGGTCGCGGAGGAGAACGAGCGGATGGAGCTCGCCGAGTGGAGGCAGTCGTACGCGCGCCACAGGAAGCGGCTGCGCGTGCTCGCGGGCGAGAAGTTCAAGCCGCGCGCGCGGGAGGAGGTCGCGTGGACGGTGACGGTTGTGACTGCGAAGTGCAAGGGCGCGGGGACCGACTCGCGCGTGATGGCGACGCTATGCGGCAGCTACGGCGACTCGGGCCCGCGCCAACTGCACGAGAGGTGCGGCGCCTGACCCGGCCGGGCTTTCTCGCCGCTGCCAAGGGCCGCACCTGTGCGCGCGGCGCGGTACTCCTGCAGGTGCGAGAGCGCCAGGATGGCGACGCCCGGATCCGGGTGGGCTTCACCGCCACCCGGAGGATCGGCGGGGCGGTCGTCCGTAACCGGGCCAAGCGCCGGCTCCGGGAGGCTGCACGGCGGCTCGTCCCCGACTTTGGACGTCCCGGCTGCGACTATGTTCTGATCGCCAGGGGCGGTGCGCCGACCCGTCCCTGGGACCGGCTGCTTGACGATGTGAAAAGCGCGCTGATAAGCCTCGCGACCGAAGGCGGCCCCCCCGCCCGCGCGCCTGACAGCGCCCCCTCTCCAACAGACTGAGCGCGCGCCCGAATGCCTGACAATCCGAACCGCAACACCCTGATCTTCGTCGTCCTGTCGATGGTCCTGCTGTTTGGCTACCAGGCCCTGGTCCTCGGTCCCCAGAACCGGCAGCGCGATGCCGAGCTCAAGGCCCGCGAGACCCCTGCGGCCGCACAGGGCGCAACAGGCGCTATCGCCGGGGCTCCCGCCCTGGCCGGCCCGGCCGCGCCGGTCTTCGTGACCCGGGAGGCCGCCATGGCCGGGACGCCACGGATCGTCGTGGACACGCCGGCCCTGCAGGGTTCGGTTTCCCTCCGCGGCGGGCGCATTGATGATCTCTTCCTGCGCGACTATCGGGAGGACGTGGACCCGAAGTCGCCGCCCGTGGAGCTCCTGCGCCCCGAGGGCGTCAAGGACGCCTGGTTCGCGGATTTCGGATGGACGGGCTCCAACCTGCCGGGCCTGCCTGGTGCCACCGCCCTGTGGACCCAGGTCCAGGGCGACCGACTGTCGCCTGGCCGTCCCGTGGTGCTGCGCTACGACGCCGGCCAGGGCCTGGTCTTTACCCGCCGGATCGAGGTCGACGACCGCTTCATGTTCACCGTGACCGACACGGTGGCCAACAGCCTCCCCGGACCCGTCACCATCGCCCCCTACGCCTCGGTCCAGCGCCGCGGTGCGCCCGCCGTCCCCGCCGCCAACGCCCATGAGGGTGCCGTCGGCGTGATGGACGGCGTCCTGGAGATGCTGAAGTACAAGCAGCTCAAGAAGGACGGCGAGAAGGTCTTCAAGGCGACGGGTGGCTGGCTGGGGGTGACCGACAAGTACTGGCTGGCAGCCGTGGTCCCCGAGCAGAAGGAGGCGGTGAACGCCGCCTATCGCGCCACATCGGTTTCGGGCCTGGACATCTACGAAGCCAACTTCGTCGCCAACCCGCGGGTCGTCCAGCCTGGCGGCACCTACACCCACGTCAGTCGCCTGTTCGCCGGCGCCAAGACTCTTCCTGTCCTGCGGGCCTACGAGACCTCGCTGGGCATCCCGCGGCTGCAGGATGCGGTGGACTGGGGCCGGCTCTACTTCCTGACCAAGCCGATCTTCTGGCTGCTGGAGGTCTTCTTCGGCTTCCTCAACAACTTTGGCCTGGCCATCCTGGCCCTGACCGTCGTTATCCGCCTGCTGCTCTTCTATCCGGCGAACCTCTCCTACGAGTCGCTGACCAAGATGAAGAAGGTCCAGCCGCAGGTTGAGGAGCTGAGGGCGCGACTGAAGGACGACCCCCAGCGCCAGCAGCAGGAACTGATGCGCCTCTACCAGTCGGAGAAGATCAACCCGCTGATGGGCTGCCTGCCCATGCTGGCGACCATCCCGGTCTTCCTGGCCCTGTTCAAGGTCCTGTCGGTGTCCATCGAGATGCGACACGCCCCCTTCTACGGCTGGATCCGTGACCTCTCGGCCCGGGATCCCACGACGATCTTCAACCTGTTCGGCCTGATTCCCCTGGACCCGGCGACCCTGCCCTATATCGGCGGCCTGCTGAACGGGCCCCTGCATATCGGCATCTGGCCGTTGGCCTATGGCTTCACCCAGTGGCTTTCCATGAAGCTGAGCCCCCCGGCGCCGGATCCCATGCAGCAGAGGTTGATGGAGCTGATGCCGGTGATCTTCACCTTCGTCATGGCCCCGTTCGCTGTCGGCCTGATGATCTACTACACGTGGAGCAACGTGCTCACGATCCTCCAGCAGTACGTCATCATGCGGAAATACCAGGTGGAGAACCCCATCGACGACTTCATCGCCAAACTGCGGGCGCGGAAGGCCGCCGGGTGAGCCCGGAGGGCGCACCAACGCCGGATGAGGAGGCCTTTTCGGACGAGGCGATCGAGACGGCACGCGTGCTCTTCGCACGCCCCGCCGTCTTCCTCATGGGCGCAGTCTCGGTGGACGGCCTGCCGGCCCCGGACCTGCCCGAGGTGGCGTTCGCCGGCCGCTCCAACGTGGGCAAGTCGTCCCTGATCAACGGCCTGGTCGGCCAGAAGCACCTGGCCCGGGCGTCGAACGAGCCGGGGCGCACCCGGGAGGTGAACTTCTTCGTGGTCGACGACCGGGTGCGGTTGGTGGACCTGCCGGGCTATGGCTGGGCCAGGGCGGGCAAGGGCGAGGTGAAGAAGTTCCAGGCCCTGGGGCGCGACTACCTGCGCGGCCGGCCCAACCTTCGCCGGGCCTACCTCCTGATCGACGCGCGCCATGGCCTGAAGGACGTGGACGAGGAGCCCATGGCGGCCTTTGACCGGGCGGCGGTTTCCTACCAGGTGATCCTGACCAAGGCCGATAAGCTCAGGCCCGCCGAGGTCGAGGCCGTCCGCGCCCGGACCGAGGCCCGGATCGCCAAGCGGCCCGCGGCCTTTCCCGGGGTCATCGCCACCTCCTCGGAAAAGGGGACCGGCCTGCCAGAACTGCGCGCAGCCATCGCAAAGGCCTGCGGGATCGGGGACTCGCCTGACGCCGCGTGAGGCGGCATAGACTCCTCCCGCACGTAGAGGACGACGGGAGACCCCCATGCTCGACACTTCAGGACGTACACTTTTCGACGAGGACCTGGCGATCTTCCGGGGGCAGGTCCGCAAGGTCTTCGCCCAGCACCTGACGCCCCACCTGGACCGTTGGGAGGAAGAGGGTGTCATCGACCGGGCCTTCTGGCTGGCCTGTGGCGATGCCGGCCTGCTCTGCCCCCAGGTCCCTCAAGCCTACGGCGGCCTGGACCTGGACTACCGCTACAACGCCGTGATCGGCGAGGAGCTGACCTATGCCGGGTCGACCGCAGGCATCACCCTGCAGTCGGACATCGTGGTCCCCTATGTCATCCACTATGCGAGCGAGGCCCTGAAGCAGGTCTGGCTGCCGAAGATGGTGTCGGGCGAGGCCATCGCCGCCATCGCCATGACCGAGCCTGGCGCGGGCTCGGACCTGCAGGGGGTGCGGACCACCGCCCGCCGGGACGGCGACGACTATGTGATCTCGGGGTCCAAGACCTACATCACCAACGGCCAGACCGCCGACATCGTGGTCGTCGTGGCCAAGACCGACCCGGACAAGGGCTCCAAGGGCATCTCCCTGATCCTGGTGGAGGCGACCCGCGAGGGCTTCCGGCGCGGGCGCAACCTGGACAAGATCGGCCAGAACTCGGCCGACACCTCCGAGCTCTTCTTTGACGACGTCCGGGTCCCTGCCGAAAACCTGCTGGGCCAGGAGAACCAGGGCTTCGTCTACCTGATGACCCAGCTGCCCCAGGAGCGGCTGCAGATCGCCATCTCGGGCCAGGCCGGGGCCCAGCGCGCCTTCGACGAGGCGGTGAAGTTCACCAAGGACCGCAAGGCCTTCCGCCAGACCGTCTTCGACTTCCAGAACACCCGCTTCACCCTGGCCACCCTGAAGGCGAAGCTGCAGGCCGGATGGGCGCACCTGGACTGGTGTACGGCCCGCCACCTGAAGGGCGAGCTGACCGCGGCCGAGGCCTCGGCCGCCAAGCTCTTCCACACCGAGCTGCAGTGGGAGGTCTGCGACGCGGCCCTGCAGCTGCACGGTGGCGCCGGCTACATGAACGAATATCCCATCGCCCGGCTGTGGCGCGACGCCCGGGTGCAGCGCATCTATGGCGGGACTTCCGAGATCATGAAGGAGGTCGTGGCCCGCTCGCTCTGACCCTTTTCAGGGCGCGCTCCGCTGCCCTCCGGTGGGGACGGTGCTGGAGCCAAAACGCTAAGC
Source organism: uncultured Alphaproteobacteria bacterium (assembly GCA_903933475.1). GTDB lineage: Bacteria > Pseudomonadota > Alphaproteobacteria > Caulobacterales > Caulobacteraceae > Phenylobacterium. The sequence continues at coordinate 4,412 of CAIZKE010000129.1, forward strand.
TGTCAGCGAAGCCGATTGAGGGGGGCAATGGCGCCTCAGCTGACCCCCTCCGTCCCGGGACTGACGTCCCGGTCCACCTCCCCCTTGGGGGAGGAATTAGAGCTTTCAATTGCGCCCCCAAGGGGGAGCTCCGCGCGAAGCGCGTTGAGGGGGTCAACGGCGCTTGAACGGGCCCCTACGTATTGGTGCGCGCGCCCTCCCGGGAGGGAATACCCTAGGGCTGTCGGACCGTTTGGCCGCCCTTCATGACGAAGACGGGCTTTTCCAGGACCCGGACATCGCTGAGGGGATCGCCGCGGACCCCCACGAGGTC
>CAIZKE010000130.1 GCA_903933475.1 uncultured Alphaproteobacteria bacterium
CCGTCCCGGGGCCGGACCACGCCGGCCAGGAAGGTGTCGAAGGGAAAGGACGGGTCGCCGGACTTGTACAGGCGCAGGGCGTAGCTGCCGATGCTGCGCGGCTCGCCCTCGCCCTCGTCGGCGACGGCGTTGACCCCCAGGATCGTATCCGATCCGTTCAGGACGATCCGGTTGAGATCGGCGGCCCCGGCGGGGGTGGCGAGGGCCAGGGTGGCGGCGAGGACGGCGGCCTTGAGCATCTGGGAGATCTCCTGGGGGTCAGCCGGCGCGATCCGCTGCGCCGTAGGTAAGGGCGACGAAGACATCTTCGAGGCTGGGATCTTCGGTGGTGACATCGCGGACCGAGAGCCCCGCGGCGCGCACGGCGGCGAGGACCTGCTCGACGCTGGATTCGCCGGTCCGGTAAGTCACCGCAAAGGCCCCGCCGGGACGCAGGCGGGTCTCGAAGCCGGGCAGGGACGGGGCGGCCTCGACCGGGACCTCCGGGGTCACCACCACAGCCCGGGTATCAATCCGGCCCAGGAGGTCGGAGGTCGCCTCGCAGGCCACCACCTCGCCCCGGTTGATGATGGCGATCCGGTCGCAGAGTTCCTGCGCCTCTTCCAGGTAGTGGGTGGTCAGGACGATGGTCACGCCCTTGCGGTTGAGCTCGACCACATAGCGCCAGAGCTGGCGCCGGAGCTCGACGTCGACCCCTGCGGTGGGCTCGTCCAGGATCAGGACCGGCGGATTGTGGGTCATGGCCTTGGCCACCATCAGGCGGCGCTTCATGCCGCCGGACAGCTGGCGGACATAGGCCTCGGCCTTGTCGGCCAGGCCGAGGGCGGTCAGCAGCTCCATGGAGCGGCGCTCCTTGGGGGGCACGCCATACATGCCGGCCTGGACCTCGAGGGATTCCCGGGGCGTGAAGAAGGGGTCGGCGGCGATTTCCTGGGGCACCACGCCGATGGCCGCCCGGGCGTCGCGGGCGCGCTTGTCGATGTCCCGGCCCCAGATCTCCACCGTGCCGGAGGTCTTGCGCACCAGGCCGGCGAGGATGTTGATGAAGGTCGACTTTCCCGCGCCGTTCGGACCCAGCAGGCCGAATATGGATCCACGGGGCACCAGGAGGTCGATGCCCTTGAGGGCCTGCATCTGGGGCGTGGTCTTGGTCGCCGCATAGGTCTTGACCACGTTACGCGCCTCGATGGCGTAGTCAGGCAGGCTCATGGCGACCTCCAGGGCTTCGGCGCATTGACGACGAAAGGCGGGCTCGCATACCTAGAGCCTGCCCGGGCTGCCGCCAAGCGTCCCCGGCAAGGGAGACCGCTTCCATGGCCCGCAAGACCTTACCTTCCGTACCCCCCGCCGGGCCCCAGCCCGAGATCGTCAGGGTCCACGCCCACCGTGTGGCCTGCGACGGGGTCGGCGGCGCCCTGGGGCATCCCCGCGTCTTTCTCGACCTGGGCGTCGACGGGACGGTGGACTGCCCCTATTGCGACCGCCGCTTTGTCCATGACAAGGGCCACGGCGACGGAGCGCCCGGTGTCTACGAGGTCTCCGGCGGCCACTGACCGTCCAACCGAGGATCGACCGCCCCCTCGCCGCCCTCTAGGATGGCGCCCATGAGCGACACCCCCCTCCGCGTCTACCTGATCGACGGCTCCGGCTTTATCTTCCGGGCGTTCCACGCCCTGCCGCCCCTGACCCGAAAGTCCGACGGCCTGCCGATCGGCGCGGTCTCCGGCTTCTGCAACATGCTGTGGAAGCTGCTGGTGGACATGAAGGCCCAGCCCGATGCCCCGACCCACCTGGCGGTGATCTTCGACCATTCCGCGAAGACCTTCCGCAACGAGATCTATCCCGAGTACAAGGCCCACCGCCCACCGGCCCCCGAGGACCTGGTGCCCCAGTTCCCCCTGGTGCGGGAGGCGACCCGGGCCTTCGGCGTCCACGCCCTTGAGCAGCCGGGCTTCGAGGCCGACGACCTGATCGCCGCCTATGCCCGCCTGGTCCGCGAGGCGGGCGGCGAGGTGACCATCATCTCCTCCGACAAGGACCTGATGCAGCTGGTCGGCGAGCGCGTCACCATGCTCGACACCATGAAGAACCTCCGCATCGGGCCGGAACAGGTGGTCGAGAAGTTCGGCGTCCTTCCTGACAAGGTGGTGGAGGTCCAGGCCCTGTGCGGCGACCCGGTGGACAATGTCCCCGGCGCCCCGGGTATCGGGGTGAAGACCGCGGCCCTGCTGATCAACGAATACGGCGACCTGGAGACCCTGCTCGCCCGGGCCGGGGAAATCCGCCAGGAGAAGCGCCGCCAGATCCTCCTGGAGTTCGCCGACCAGATCCGCCTGTCCCGCCGGCTCGTCCAGCTGGACGACCAGGCGCCCCTGCCCTCGGCCCTCGAGGAACTGGCGGTGGCCGATCCCGATCCCGACGCCCTCGCCGCCTTCCTGCAGGAGATGGAGCTCAACACCCTGGGTCGGCGGGTGGCTGGGGCGCACCTGGCCGCCAAGGCCCAGGGTCCTGCAGACCAAACCGCCGCCGCTGAGCCCGTGGATGTGGCCGCCTACGCCTGCGTCCGGGACCTTGCGACCCTGGATGTCTGGATCGCCCGCGCCCAGGCGGCGGGGGTCATCGCCTTCGATACCGAGACCGACGCCCTGGGCTCGGCCACGGCCGGGCTGGTGGGGGTCTCCCTGGCGGTGGGTCCTGGCGAGGCCTGTTACATCCCCCTGGCCCACGAGGCCGAGCCGGGCCTGGCCCTCGACGCCCCGGAAGACCTGACCCAGATCCCCCTGGCGGCGGCGATCGACCGCCTGCGCCCCCTGCTGGAGGCCCCCTCGGTGCTGAAGGTGGCGCAGAACGCCAAGTACGACCTCGGCGTCCTGTCCCGCTACGGCATCCGCGTGGCGCCCATCGAGGACACCATGCTGATCAGCTATGTCCTGGAGGGCGGGCTCCACGGGCACGGCATGGATGACCTGTCGCGCCTGCACCTGGGCCACAGCCCCATCCCCTTCAAGCAGGTGGCAGGGACGGGCAAGGCCCAGAAGAGCTTCCGCCACGTGGCGCTCGAGCCGGCGACCGCCTACGCCGCCGAGGATGCCGATGTGACCCTCCGGCTCTACCGGGTCCTGCGCCCGCGGCTGTCCCGGGAGGGCCTCCTGACCGTGTATGAGACCCTGGAGCGTCCCTTGCCGCCGGTCCTGGCGGACATGGAGAACGCCGGGGTCCGGGTCGATCCCGACCGGCTGCGCAGGCTGTCCAACGATTTCTCCGTGCGGATGGGCGAGTTCGAGGTCGAGGCGCACCGCCTGGCGGGCCACCCCTTCAACCTGGGCAGCCCCAAGCAGGTGGGAGAGGTCCTCTACGGCCAGATGGGCCTGGAATCCCGCCGGACCACCGCCACCGGCGCCCAGGGCACGGACGCTTCGGTGCTTGAGGAACTGGCCGCCGAGGGGCACGCCCTGCCGAGGGTCCTGCTCGACTGGCGACAGCTGTCCAAGCTGAAGGGGACCTATACCGACGCCCTGGTGGCGGCCATCGCGCCGGCCACGGGACGGGTGCACACCTCCTACGCCATGGCTTCGACCACCACGGGCCGGCTCTCTTCAACGGACCCCAACCTGCAGAACATCCCCGTCCGGACCGAGGAGGGCCGCAAGATCCGCCAGGCCTTCGTGGCCGAGCCGGGCCAGGTGCTGATCAGCGCCGACTACAGCCAGATCGAGCTGCGCCTCCTGGCCCATGTGGGCGACATCCCCCAGCTGAAGGCCGCCTTCGCCCAGGGCCTGGACATCCACGCCATGACCGCCTCCGAGGTCTTCGGGGTTCCTGTCGAGGGCATGCCCGCCGAGATCCGCCGGCGCGCCAAGGCGATCAACTTCGGTATCGTCTACGGAATTTCCGCCTTTGGCCTCGCCGCCCAGCTGTCGATCCCGAGGGAGGAGGCGGCCGACTATATCCGCACCTATTTCGAGCGCTTCCCCGGCATACGGGCCTACATGGACCAGGCCAAGGAGGCCGCCCGGCGGCAGGGCTATGTGACCACCCTGTTCGGGCGGCGCGTGCATATCCCCGCCGTCCAGGCCCGAAGCCAGGCTGAGCGGGCCTTTGGCGACCGGGCAGCGATCAACGCCCCCCTTCAGGGCGCCTCGGCGGACATCATCCGCCGGGCCATGATCCGCATGCCCGAAGCCCTCGCCGCCGCCGGCCTGAAGACCCGCATGCTGCTCCAGGTGCACGACGAACTCATTTTCGAGGCGCCCGAGGCCGAGGCCGCGGCGGCCTCGGAGGTCATCCGCCGGGTGATGTCGGCGGCGCCCCTGCCGGCGGTGGCCCTCAGCGTGCCGCTGGTGGTCGACGTGCGCGCCGCCGCCAACTGGGACGACGCGCACTGACGACCGAAGGGATCAGCCCTTCGGCGCCCGATAGACCGACTTGCCCGACTTGACCGTCTCCAGGACGCGGATGTCGCGGATGGCGTTCGCCTCCACCTTCAGGGGATTGCGGTCGAGGACGACCAGGTCCGCCGTCTTGCCCACTTCGAGCGAGCCCTTCGAGGCCTCTTCGAAATAGGTGTAGGCGCCGTTGAGGGTGATGGCCTTCAGGGCCTGATAGGGGGTCACCCGCTCATCCGGACCCAGGACCTTGCCCGACCGGGTGACGCGGTTGACCGCCGTCCAGACCAGGAACATCGGGTCCAGGGGGGTGACGATGGCGTCGGTGTGGTTGGTGGCCGGGATCCCTGCCTTGGAGGCGCTGGCCAGGGGGCTGAGATAGGCCGCCCTCTGGGGCCCAAGATTGGCCAGGTGGATGTCACCCCAGTAATAGACATGATTGGTGAAGAAGCTGGGCAGCATGCCAAGGGCCTTGTAGGCCGCCATCTGGTCCGGCCGCATGATCTGCGAGTGGATGATGACCGTCCGGCGGTTGGGGTCGACCTTGCCGAGGGTCTTCTCGGCCTGGCGGTGGGCGGCGATCATCATGTCGATCGAGGCGTCGCCATTGCAGTGCGAATAGATCTGCACGCCGTTCTTGTAGGCCAGGGCGAACAGGCGGTTCATTTCATCCTGGGGGATGTTGGGGAAGCCCCGGCAGTCCGTCTTGCAGCCGGGAACCGGCGTCAGGTAGGGCTTGGTCAGATAGGCGGTCTTGCCCTGGGGGGAGCCGTCCGTGGCCAGTTTGATCCCGGCCCACTTCAGCCCGTTCTTCATCTCGCCCCAGGCGAGCTTGCCCGTCCCCACCAGCTGGTCGGCGACGAGGTAGGCGGGCAGGGCCTCCACGTCGATCTTCAGGAGTCCCTTGTCGGCGGCCTCTTGGAGCAGGGGCATCTTGTCCGGCATGACCAGACCTTCGGCCGCGGTGGTGTAGCCGTTGGCGGCATAGTGTTCGACCGCCTGCCTGATCAGGTCGAGATCCTGCTCGCGGGGCCGCGGGGCCTGCACCTGGGGGATAAAGGGGTGCATGGCGGTTTCCTGGAACAGGCCCTCCGGCTCCCGGGAGCCTGCCTTGCGGATGATGGCGCCGCCCACCGGGTCCGCCGTCGCGGCGGTGATACCGGCCTTCCGCATCGCCGCCGAATTGGCGACCAGCATGTGCCCGGAGGTGTGAACCAGGATCACCGGGTTGTCCGGGAAGGCGGCGTCCAGTTCCGCCGCCGTGGGATGGCGCTTCTCGGCCAGGAAGTCCTGGTCGTATCCCTGCCCCACGAGGAGGACGCCGGGGCCCGCCTTCAGGGAGTCCTTGAGCCGCTTCACCTCGCCCACGATGTCGGCGACCGAGCTGACGCCACCGACGGGCGGCGGGTTGAGGTTGGCCTGGACCAGGCTGTCCGCATAGTTGAGGAGGTGGCTGTGGGCGTCGATGAAGCCCGGCATCAGCACGCCGCCCTTGAGGTCGACCGTCCGGGCGCCGGGACCTGCGGCCTTGCGCGCCTCCGCCTGGGTGCCTGCGGCGACGATCTTGCCATCCTTCACCGCCAGGGCCTCGACATAGGCCGGGGCCTCGCCTGCCAGGGTCAGGATATCGCCGCCTGTGTAGACGGCCGCCGTCTCATCCGACGTGCGAGGCGCACAGCCTGCCGCCAGTGTCACTGCGGCCAGGACCGCGAGCCAGTTTCTGTTGCGCATCCGAGGTCCCCCCATTGACCGAACCTTCACCATCACTACCGAGGGCCGCCGCCAAGGCAAGCATTCACTTCTCAGGTCCGGTTTGACAGGCGCGCGTCACCGGACCATCACGGAAACGGGTCAGACAGGGTCCTTCCTGCGCCCGGAACCGAGTTTGTCCATGCCCAGCCCCACCTTCCGGATCCGACCCGGCCTCGTCTTCACCCTCGCCGCCGCTTCAGCCCTCGCCCTGGCGAGCGCCGCCCCCGCGCACGAGACTGGCGCGCCCCACGGCGGGCATGAAGATGGCCGCGCCTGGCAGCCGGGCGACCACCACGTGCACTCCCAGTTCAGCGTGGACTGGAAGCCGTCGTCTGACCCGGCAAAAGCGCCCGAGCCCGTCGTCGGCGGCGACTCCAACAACACCATCCCCACCAATGCCCGCATGGCACAGAAGTACGGCCTGTCCTGGATGGCCGCCACCGACCACGGCGGCCCCAACCACTCCCGGGTCAGCCGCGACCTGATCTATCCGGAGGTGCTGAAGGCCCGCCGGGAAGTCCCTGACCTCGCCCTCTTCTTGGGCCTCGAGCTGAACACCCCCGGCGCTGACCATTCCAGCATCATCGTGCCCAACACGCCGCAGGAGCGCGACGACCTGACGGACCTCGAGCGCCGCTTCGACAAGTTCGAGGCCTGGCCAGTCGACCCTGCCCGGGACCAGGAAAGCCGGATGGTCGAGGCCCTGACCTACATGAAGGCCCTGCCCCGTCCGCCCGTGGTAATTGCCCACCATCCCTCGCGCTCGGCCAAGGGGCTCGGCCAGTACGGCCAGACGGCGCCGGCCGAACTGCGGGACTGGAACGACGCAGCGCCCCGGGTCGCCATCGGCATGGAGGGCGCGCCCGGGCACCAGGCGGGCGCCCTGAACCCGGATGGCTCGCCGCGGACAAGTGAAGCCCGGGGTGCCTATCGCCAGCATCCCACCTATGGCGGCTTCGACCAGATGACCGCCCGGGTCGGCGGCTTCTGGGACTCCATGCTGGGCGAGGGCCGCCGCTGGTGGATCACGGCGACCTCGGACTCTCATCGGCACTACACCGACGGCGGGATCGACTTCTGGCCGGGCGAATACGCCAAGACCTATGTCCTGGCGCGGAAGTCCCCGGACGACATTCTGGACGGCCTTCGCAGTGGCCGGGTCTTCGTGACCACCGGGGACCTTGTGTCGTCTGTCGACCTTGAGGTCCGCCCCGTGGCCCGGGGCGCAGCGGCGACAGGCATTGGCGGCGAGGTCACGGTGGCCCGCGGCCAGGACGTCCGCATCACCCTGCGCGTCCGGGATCCCGCCGGCGAGAACTTCGGCGGCCGCTCGCCCGAGGTGAAGCGCATCGACCTGATCCGGGGCGACCTGACAGGCCCAGCGCCCGGCCGCTCGGCGGACGCGAACCCCACCACCCGGGTGGAGCGCCGTTTCACCGGCGCCGACTGGGTACGGGAGGGCGAGGTCATCACCCTGACGACGACCCTGCGCAACGTCCAGGCCTCGGGCTACATCCGCCTGCGGGGAACCGGGACGGGCGACGCGGAGCCGGCGATGGACGTTCCGGGCGAGAACCCCTGGGACGACCTGTGGTTCTATGCCAACCCGGTGTTCATCAAGGTCCGGTGATGGTGCCAGACCCGGAGTTCGCCCCAGAGACGGTTCCGGACAGCCTTGCCGCCTGCCGCCGACGGGACCGGGCCGACCCTCTGTCGGCCCTGGCCCGGCGCTTTCGCCTGCCTGCCGGCGTCATCTACCTGGACGGAAACTCCCTGGGACCTCTCCCGCGGGCATCGGAGGTGGCGGTCCGCCGCGCGACGGCGGCCGAGTGGGGCCGCTCCCTCGTGCGCGGCTGGAACACCGACGACTGGATCGGCCTGCCAGACCGTACCGCCGCCCGCATCGCCCCCCTGATCGGTGCCAACCCCGACGAAGTCGCCTGCGCGGACTCGGTCTCGGTCAACCTGTTCAAGCTGGCGGCTGGGGCCCTGGCCCTGAGGCCGGACCGGAAGGTCCTGCTGGGGGTCGAGGGCGATTTTCCCACGGACGGCTACATGCTTCAGGGCCTGGCGGCGATCCGGCCAGACATCCGCATACAGACTGTTTCAAGGGAGGCGCTACCGGAGGCCCTGTCGGAGGACGTCGCCCTGCTGGTCCTGAGCCACGCCGACTATCGCACCGGCACCCTGGCCGACCTGTCCGGCCTGACCCGCCGGGCCTCGGAGGCGGGGGTCCTGACCCTCTGGGACCTCAGCCACACGGCGGGCCTGGCGCCCGTCGGCCTGAACGCTGCCGGCGCGGACATGGCGGTGGGCTGCGGCTACAAATACCTGAACGGCGGCCCGGGCGCGCCGGCCTTCGCCTTCCTGGCCCGCCGTCACCACGCCGCCTTCGCCAGTCCCCTGTCCGGCTGGATGGGGCACGCCCGGCCCTTCGCCTTCGAGCCCGGCTACGCCCCGGCCCCGGGGGCGGCCCGGCTGATGGCGGGAACGCCGCCCATCCTGTCCCTGACCGCCCTGCACGCCGCCCTGGGCGTCTTCGAGGGCCTCGATCCCGCCGCCCTCCTGGCCCGGTCGCGGGCTCTGTCCAGCCTCTTCAAGCGCCGGGCGGGACCGACCCTCTCGGCCCACGGCTTCCGCCTCGTCTCCCCGGATCGACCGGAGGCCAGGGGCGGCCACCTGTCCTTCGCCCACCCCCACGCCTATCCGGTGGTGCAGGCCCTGATTGCCGCTGGCGTGATCGGCGACTTCCGCGCCCCGGATCTGATTCGGCTGGGCTTCTCGCCCCTCTTCCTGAGCCGGGCCGGCGTCTGGGCGGCGGCGGAGCGTTTCACCCGGGTGATGGAGACCGGTGCCTGGCGCGATCCCGCCTTCGCCGCCAAGCAAAGGGTCACATGACCGGGCCCCGGGACGAAGCCGGCCGCCGGCTCTACGATATCTCCCAGCCCTTGCGGCCCGACCTGCCGGTCTGGCCCGGCGATACGCCCTTCGGCCTGGAGCGGACCTGGGTGCTGGCGGACGGATGCCCGGTGAACGTCTCGCGCCTGACCCTGTCGACCCATTCCGGCGCCCACGCCGACGCCCCCCTGCACTTCGATCCCGCCGGCGCGGCCATCGATGCGGTGGACCTCGTCCCCTACCTGGGGCCCGCCCAGCTGGTCTCGGTGACGCAGGGGCCCGACCGCATCGGCCCCGAGGAGGTCCTGCCGCGTCTGGTGCCGGGAACCTGCCGCGTCCTGCTGCGCACCTTCGAGGCCTTTCCCCATGACGCCTGGCCGGAGCGCTTCCGCACGCCCGCCCCGGACCTGGTGGAGGCCCTTGGCGGGGCCGGCGTCCGCCTGCTGGGGATCGACGGGCCCTCCCTGGACCCGGAGGACGCCAAGGACCTCGTCAGCCACCAGGCCCTGGGCCGGTGGCGCATGGCGGTCCTGGAGGGCCTGGTCTTCGACGGAGTCCCCGACGGCCGATACGAGCTGATCGCCCCGCCCCTGCGCCTTTCCGGTGCCGACGCCTCGCCCGTGCGGGCCGTGCTGCGGGACCTCTGAAGGCCCCCCTCGCCCTGCGCGCCGGGCGTGCTAGTTTGCCTGCGAAGCTAAAGACAAGTCGGGGAGTGACCATGAAGGGACCAGGAATTTTCCTCGCCCAGTTCGCCGGGGACGAGGCGCCGTTCAACACCTTGCCCGCCCTTGGAAAGTGGGTGGCGGACATGGGGTACAAGGGGGTCCAGATCCCCACCTGGGATCGCCGCCTGTTCGACCTGAAGCTGGCGTCCGAGAGCGACGCCTACTGCGACGAGGTCAAGGGCAGGCTGGCCGACCTCGGCCTGGAGGTCTCCGAGCTATCCACTCACAGCCAGGGCCAGCTGGTGGCGGTCCACCCGGCCTATGACGAGATGTTCGATGGCGGGGTCCCCTCCGCCGTGCGCGGCAATCCCGCTGCCCGGCAGGCCTGGGCCGTGGACCAGGTCCTGATGGGGGCCAAGGCCTCGCGCCGGATGGGCCTGCCCGCCAGCGTCACCTTCTCGGGCTCCCTGGCCTGGCCCTATTTCTATCCCTATCCCCAGCGCCCCGCCGGCCTGGTGGAAGAGGCCTTCGACGAGCTGGCCCGGCGCTGGCGGCCCATCCTGGATGCCTACGAGGAGGCGGGTGTCGACCTCTGCTACGAGGTGCATCCCAGCGAGGACCTGTTCGACGGGGCGACGGTGGAGATGTTCTGGGACCGGGTGGACTACCACCCACGGGCCTGCCTGCTCTACGACCCCAGCCACTTCGTCCTGCAGCAGCTGGACTATCTGGAATACATCGACCTCTACCATGAGCGGATCCGGATGTTCCACGTGAAGGACGCCGAGTTCCGGCCCACGGGACGCCAGGGGGTCTATTCCGGCTACCAGCCCTGGAAGGACCGCGCCGGCCGCTTCCGCTCCCTCGGCGACGGCCAGGTCGACTTCCGCGCCATCTTCTCCAAGTTCGCCCAGTACGGCTACGAGGGCTGGGCGGTACTGGAGTGGGAGTGCGCCCTCAAGGCGCCCGAGGACGGGGCCCGGGAAGGGGCACCCTTCATCCGCGACCACATCATCAACGTGACCGGCAAGAGCTTCGACGACTTCGTCGCCACAGGCGTCGACGCCGCCGCCAACCGCCGGATGCTCGGCCTTGATCGCTGATCCCCGGCTCAGGCTCGGCATGGTCGGCGGCGGCGAGGGGGCCTTCATCGGCGCCGTCCACCGCATGGCCGCCCGGCTGGACGACCGCTGGACCCTGGTCGCCGGCGCCTTCAGCGCCGATTCGGCCCGGTCCCGGGACTTCGGCCGGTCCCTGGGCCTGGCCGAGGACCGCTGCTACGGCGACTGGGCCCAGATGGCTCGGGCCGAGGCTGCCCGGCCCGACCGGCTGGACGCCGTGGCCATCGTCACCCCCAACCACCTGCACTTCGCCCCGGCCCTGGCCTTCCTGGAGGCGGGGGTGGCGGTGATCTGCGACAAGCCCCTGACCAGCCGCCTGGCCGACGCCCTGGCCCTGGAGGCGGCATCGGCGCGCATGGGCGGGACCCTCGTCCTGACCCACAACTACAGCGGCTATCCCATGGTCCGGCAGGCCCGGGACATGGTGGCCGGGGGCCTCCTGGGGGACCTCCGGGTCATCCAGGCCGAGTACGCCCAGGACTGGCTGGCCCGGGACCTGTCCGGCAACAAGCAGGCGGACTGGCGGGGCGACCCGGAGCGGGCCGGGGCCGGCGGCGCCCTGGGCGACATCGCCACCCACGCCTACCACCTCGCGGGCTTCGTCACCGGGCTGAGGGCCGAGGCGGTCAGCGCCGAGACCTCGCGCTTCGTGGCCGGCCGCCGGCTCGACGACGATGTCCAGGTCCGCCTGCGCTGGCCGGGCGGGGTCCGCGGCCAGCTCTGGGCCAGCCAGGTGGCCATCGGCGCCTCCAATGCCCTGCGCCTGCGAATCATCGGCTCCGACGCGGCCCTGGACTGGTCGCAGGAGACGCCCGACCTCCTGGGCTTCACCCGGCTGGGCGAGGCGCCCCAGGTGCTGCGCCGGGGCGGACCGGGCCTGTCCCCCGCCGCTGCGGCCGCCACCCGCCTGCCTGCCGGCCATCCCGAGGGCTATCTGGAGGGGTTCGCCCAGATCTATGCCGACGCCGCCGACCTGGTCGCAGCCCGTCGGGCGGGCCAGACGCCGCCACTTCACCTTGCGGGACTGCCCGGCCTGGCCGACGGTGTGGACGGCCTGAGGTTCATCACCGCCGCCGTGCGCAGCGCGGCCGCCGACGGGGCCTGGGTCCCGCTGAAGGAGGTTTCCGAATGATCCGTCAGAGCTTTGCCTGGTGGTCCTTCGCCATGGCGCCCGACACCGACGCCCGGGCCCTGCTGGCCGGCGCCGCCGGCGCCGGCGCGAAGGGCGTGGAAATGCTACCCGACGACCTGTGGCCTGTCGCCCAGGACCTGGGCCTGACCGTCGTCACCCTCAGTGGCCACGCCCTGGAGACCGGGTTCAACGATCCCTCCCGGCACGCCGCCCTTCGCGATGAGGTCCGCCGCCGGATCGACGCCGCCGCCGCCGGAGGCTGCGAGGCGGTGATCGTCTTCTCGGGCTCGCGGATCGGCGACGGCGCCGACGCCCCGGCCATCGCCGCCTGCGTCGAGGGCCTGGGCCCGGTGGTCGCCCATGCCAAGGCGGCGGGCGTTCGCCTGCTCCTGGAGCTGCTGAACAGCAAGGTCGACCATCCCGGCCAACAGTGCGACCGCACCGCCTTTGGCGCGGCGATAGTCCGCCAGTTGGACGATCCGGCCCTGCGCCTCCTCTACGACGGCTACCACATGCAGCTGATGGAGGGGGACCTGAGCCGGACGATCACCGACAATCTCGACCTGATCGGCCATGTCCACACCGCCGGCGCCCCGGGCCGCCGCGACCTGGACGACCGGCAGGAAATCAACTGGCGGGCCATCGCCGCCCTGCTCGCCCGCAAGGGCTACGGCCAGTGGGTGGGCCACGAGTTCGTGCCACGCGGGGAGCCTGTCGCCGCCCTCGCCGCCGCCATCGCCCTTTTCAACGCCGGCGCGGAACAAGGATCCCGGAATGTTTGATGCCATCGTCGTCGGGTCGGGGATCAGCGGCGGCTGGGTCGCCAAGGAGCTGTGCGAGCGGGGCCTGAAGGTCCTCATGCTCGAGCGCGGGCCGGAAATCCGCCATGGCGAGGACTACAGCCAGGACCTCGCCGCCTCCCTCCGGCGCAGCGAGGACCAGATCCCCCTGGAGGAGCGCGAGAAGCACTACCCCTACTATGCCGGGGTCTCCTACGCCCTGTTCGAATCCAACAAGAAGTTCTGGGCCAGCGACTACGACCACCCCTACGAGACCGCGCCCGGCAAGCCCTACCGGTGGATCCGGGGCTACCAGCTGGGCGGTCGCTCCCTCACCTGGGGCCGGCAGTCCTACCGCTGGGCGCCGCAGGACTTCGAGTCCAACCTGAAGGATGGCCACGGGGTGGACTGGCCAATCCGGTATGACGACCTCGCCCCCTGGTATGACCACGTGGAGGCCTTCGCCGGGATCAGCGGCGATTATGACGGGCTCTGCCAGCTGCCCGACGGCGACTTCCTGCCGCCCTGGCCCATGAATGTGGTCGAGGAGGCAGCCAAGGCCAACATCGAGGCGGCCTTCCCCACCCGGCGCATGATCATGGGCCGGGTCGCCAACCTCAGCCGGACGACCAAGACGCACCAGGACCTCGGCCGCAAGCGCTGCGAGGGCAAGCTGGCCTGCGCCCATGGCTGCACCCTGGGTGGCTACTTCTCGACCCAGGCGGCGACCCTTCCCGCCGCCCTGGCCACGGGCAACCTGACCGTCGTGACCGACGCCGTGGTCGCCTCGGTGGAGCATGACCCCGTCCTCGGCCGCGTCACCGGCGTGCGGGTGGTCGACCGCAATACCCGCGAGGGGCGCACCTATTCGGCCCGGATGGTCTTCCTCAACGCCTCCAGCATCAACACCTCCGCCCTGCTCCTGAACTCGGTGTCGGAGGCCTTCCCGCGCGGCCTCGCCAACGGCAGCGACCAGGTCGGGCGCAACCTGATGGACCATGTCAGCACCCGGCCCATCGTCGGCCGCTGGCCAGGTTTCCAGGACCAGCACGATCCCGGCGAGCGCCCGACGGGCATCTACATCCCGCGCTACGCCAACGTCACGGAGTCGGACAAGCCCTACCTGCGCGGCTTCGGCATGCAGGGCGGGGCGGTGCGCTCCCGCCGGTCCGAGGCTCCTGGCGGCCTGCCCTGGTCCATGTCCCTCATGCCCTTCGGCGAGGTCCTGCCCAACCCCGACAACCGCGTCACCCTGTCGGCGAGCCGAAGGGACTCCTGGGGCGTGCCCGTCCCGATCATCGATGCCGCCCACGGCCGCAATGAATACCTGATGATGCGCGAGGCCGCCCACGACGCCTGGCAGATGCTCAAGGCCGCCGGCTGCGTCGATCTCAACCGCTGGGAGGAGGCCGCCGAACACGTCACCCCGCCCGGCGACCGCATCCACGAGATGGGCACGGCGCGCATGGGCCGCGACCCGGCGACCTCGGTGGTGAACGGCTGGGGCCAGGCGCACGAGGTTTCCAACCTCTTCCTCTCCGACGGGGCGGTCATGGCCTCCAGCGCCTCGATGAACCCCTCCCTGACCTACATGGCCCTGTCCGCCCGGACGGCGAACCATGCCGCCGACCTCCTTCGCGACGGAGCCTTCGAATGACCGCCTACGGCCTCCAGCTCTACACCCTGCGCAAGCCCTTTGCCGCCGACCCCAAGGGGACCCTCAGCCGCATCCGCGAGATCGGCTACGACGCGGTGGAGTTCGCCGCCCCCCTGTCCATGGACTTCGCCGACCTGGGGGCCCACCTCGCCGCCATCGGCCTGGACTGCCCCTCGGTCCACGCCGGGATCGACGACATGCGGGACCGACCCGACGCGGTCCTGGCCATGGCCCGGAACCTCGGCTGTCGCTGGATCGTCCTGCCCTTCGTCATGCCCGACCAGCGCGACTGGGACCGGGTGATCGCCGACCTCAACGCCTTTGCGCACACGGCCAGCGACGCCGGCTTCCGCGTCGCCTACCACCACCACGACTTCGAGTTCGCCGCCGACCCTGACGGGACCCGCCCCTTCGACCGCCTGGTCGCTGGCCTCGACCCCGCCCTCGTCAGCTTCGAGCTGGACGTCTTCTGGCTGAAGCGCGGCGGCGAAGACCCCCTGGCCATGATCCGAAAGATGGCCGGTCGCGTGCGCCTCCTGCACCTGAAGGACTACCGGGCCGACGGCGGCATGGACGACGTGGGCGCCGGGACCCTCGACTTCCCCGCCCTCCTGGCCGCCGGCGCGGAAGCTGGCGTCGAGCACCGCTTCGTCGAACACGACTTCCCCCCCGAGCCCTACTGGCCCAGCGTGGAGGCGAGCTTGGGGTACCTGCGGGGACTGGGCTAGTTTCTATGCTTGCTTAGGGAGTCCGTGAATGTTCGCAATCGCTGCAGCACTCTTGATCGGGTTGTTCGGGTTTTGGTTCTTGAGGAGAATGGCTTCTGGCATCGAGTTGTCTCGCGATCCGCGCCAACACGCACTGGCGGCATTGATGGTCAATGCGGCTTGGGAGCCGAGATCGCCGAGGCCCGAGTCAATTTCGGCCGTAAGGAATGCTAGCGGTGAATGGCATCTCCCCGGCGGCTTTGGGCGCAACTTCCTAGATTGTTGGAGAGATGTAACAGACTTTATCAATTTAAATTTCACCGACATGGACGTAGGGAAAGTAAAACTCCGTTTAGAGCATGCTTTGGCGCTAGCGAAGCCAAGTTTAAATGAAATAGACTACCGACTAGTCCGTGATTTTGTGATGGCTTATCCAAACTAAAACGTAGGAAATACACTTTATTTCAATTCGTGAATGAAGTTATGAACTGGCGAGTGGAATACATCCAGCCAGCGCTTTGAGGGCACGCGCCTGCATGGACACAAGCCTGCGCTACCTCCAGGGACTGGGGTGAGTGCCGGCCCCGCTTCCGAGGCGTGTTGACGCAAAGGCCAGTGACCCCCTCACCTGGCTACGCCGGGAACTCCCCCTTTGGGGGAGCAATTGGCGCGCTCAGCCCCCTTACCCCCGCCGAACCGACCTAGGCCGCCGGAGCCGGAGCCGGGGGTGGTGGAGTCGCCCGCATCGTCATCCGGATGGTGTCGAGGATCTCGTGCGCCTTGCGGCGGTTGAAGTCATCGACCCGGTTCCAGATCAGGAAGAGGTCGATCAGCCACAGGATGCCGCAGCCGCCGAAGGTGAGCAGCTTCAGGACGCCCCAGGCAATGTCCCCCACCAGGAAACGGTCTACGCCGAGGGAGCCAAAGATCAGGGAGACCACGAAGATCAGGGTCCGGTCCTTCTTCTCCGAGGCGAACTGGCCGTTGAACAGGACCTTCTGCTGATCGCTCAGGTCGTGGGTCAGCATCTGCTGCTCCATGAAGGTGAATTCAGCCATGAGGAGCTCTCCGGTATCGGGTGTGAAGTTCCAGGAGCCCTGAAGCGGAGAGGACGACCAGGGTCGCCGCCACCAGCGGGCTGAGGGGGTTGAGCGCCAGGGCGCCGAAAAGGTCGAGGCGCAGGAGGGCGGCCAGGGCCCTCAGGGTCCCGCAGCCCCAGCAGTCCTGCCCCAGGACAAGATGGAACAGGCACCCGGGCGCATGGGTGCCGACGGGGGTTCCGAGGCTCAGTGCCCAGACGGCGACGGCGGGCGCCATCCCGACCCGAAAGACGGGATCAATCATCGGCTGGAGCCGGTGGGACCAGATGGCACCGAACATGGGCCATATTAGCACGTACGCCCCCGGCCCGGAAACGCAGGTGCCGGGGAGCTTCACGGGTATGCAGGGGGCTTCCTGGTGGAGCCGAGGGGAGTCGAACCCCTGACCTCATCATTGCGAATGTTAGGGTGTGAGGTTTTCGGCTGTTTCACGTCGCATCATGAGGCCGGGAAACTATGCAGAATCGTTGAAAAATAGGGGCTTAGGCGGTCG
>CAIZKE010000131.1 GCA_903933475.1 uncultured Alphaproteobacteria bacterium
GTGCGCCCTCCACCCGGGCCAGAACCAGGTGGACGATGTTCTCCGCCATGTCGTGCTCGCCGCCGGAGATCCAGATCTTGGTGCCCGAGATGCGGTAGCTGCCGTCGGCCTGAGGGACGGCGCGGGTGCGCAGGAGCCCCAGGTCGGTGCCGCAGTGCGGCTCCGTCAGGTTCATGGTCCCGCACCACTCGCCCGAGGCGAGCCTGGGCAGGTAGAGGGCCTTCTGGGCGTCTGACCCGCCGTTCAATATCGCCGAATAGGCCCCGTGGGTCAGGCCCGGATACATGGAGAAGGCCATGTTGGCCGAAGAGCTCATCTCGGAGAAGGACAGGTTGATCACATGCGGCAGGCCCTGGCCGCCGAAGGCGGTATCGGCGCCGATAGCTGGCCAGCCGCCCTCCACCAGCTGGCGGTAGGCGTCCGCAAAGCCCGCAGGGGTGCGGACCGAGTGGTCCCGGGACCAGGTGCAGCCCTCCTTGTCGCCCACCGGGTTGAGCGGGGCCAGAACCCCTGAGGTGAACCGTCCGGCCTCTTCCAGGATCTGGGCCACCACCTCCGGTCCGGCCTCTGCGAAGCCCGGCAGGTCGGCATAGGCACCGATGTCCAGGACATCATTCAGGAGAAAGGCGTGTTCGCGGACGGGCGGGCGGTAGGGCATGCGGGAACTCCAGGGAAATTCAGGCGTACGCAACTGGGGGCCGTCAGCTGGCCCGGCGCATCTCCCCTGGGCGGGGCCGTCGGGGGCGGATGGCCTCGACCGGCTGCTCCAGGAGCTCCGGCCGGGTGCTGCGGAGATTGTCCTCGAGGCGTGAGCAGGCCTCCTTCAGCACGTCGACGGCCAGGTCGATGTCGTGGCGCTGGGATTCCAGGGCCTGGATCCGGTCGCGGAACTTGGCCAGGGATATGGCGTTCTGGGTCGCCCCGCCGTCGCCCAGCTCATAGAGGTCCAGGATCTCGCCGATCTCGGAGAGGGCAAGGCCGACCCGCTTGCCGCGCAGGATGAGCTGGAGGCGGGCCCGGTCCTTGTAGGAATAGACCCGGTTCATGCCGTCGCGCTCGGGCGAGATCAGGCCCTTGTCCTCATAAAATCGCAGGGCGCGGGGCGTGCAGTCGAACTCCTGGCAGAGCTGACGGATGGTGAAGGTGCGGGCGGGACTGCGAAGTTCCGTGGGCATGTCCGGTGACTCCCTTTCTGGCTTGGGTTACGTGCACGTAAGCTCACCTTACGCAGGGGTCAAGACTGGGAAGGTTGCGGAGGCGGAGGTCTCCGGTGGGTCAGGCCTCAGCGCGCCCACGCCGACCAGGGCGGGGCCCGGCGGCGGGCAGCTGGACCTCGAACACCGTGCCGGCGGGGCCTGTGGCCGTGAGCGCAAGGTCGCCCCCGTGCCCCTGGACAAGCTCGCGGGCGATGGCGAGACCCAGTCCGGCCCCGTCGGGACGACCCGAGCCCGAGAAGGGCTGGAAGATCCGGTCCCGGGCGCGCTCGGACAGTCCCGGCCCGTTGTCGGCCAGGGTGATGACATCGCTCTCGCCCTCGCGCCGCCAACCCGCGCGGACCACGCCAGACCTGGCCGGGGTCACCACCTCGATGGCCTCGCGGGCATTGCGCATCAGGTTGACCAGTATGCGGTGCAGCTGGTCGGGGTCGGCCTGGACCTGGACGCCGGGCTGGACCTCGCAGACGAAGAGGATGCCCTCCGGCCGATCGGTGAGCCGGCTCTCCTCGGCGGCGGCGGCCAGGGCGTCGGACAGGACGACGGGAACAAGACTTGGCGGTGCCTCCTGGGTCTTGCCATAGGCGAGGACGTCGCTGGCCAGGCGCACGGCGCGGTCGAGCGCCCGCTCGAGGCGGGGCAGGGCCTGGGCGACCCGGGGGTCGCGCACGGAGGCCAGCCGCTCCGAGGCCATCTGGGCGCTGGTCAGCATATTGCGGAGGTCATGGTTGATCTTGGCCACCGCCTCGCCCAGGGCGGCCAGGCGGGCCCGGGAGGCCAGGGCCACGCGCAGGTCGGCCTGCATCCGGTCGAGCTCGATCTCGGCGCGGCCGATCTCGTCCCGCCGCCCCGAGGGCTCGAGGTGGGCGGTCGGGTCATCGGGGTCGGCCCGGAACCGCTCCATGGCCCGGGTAATCCTCTGCATTGGCCGGACCAGGAAGAAGTTCAGCGACAGGAAGACCAGGGCGCCGGCGAGGCCGGCGACGAACAGGGTCGTGAAGACCATCTGCCAGAGATAGGCCTTGAGCGCGTCCTTCAGGGGGGCGTGGGGCGCCACCACCTCGATGAATTCGGCCTCTTCCCGGAAACGGGGCTCGGCCACCACCCGGACGGCCCGGTCGTCTCCCGCGCTGAGGGTCAGGAAGGGGGCGATCAGCCAGGAGCTGACCGCCTGCTGCCTAAGGTCCACGAAATAGGGTGCCTCGTCGCGCCGGGGCCCCTGCAGCACCAGGCGGCGGAGCCCCCGGGACTGTATGGCCACCGTCTCTACCCCGGCACCGGCCAGGAGCTGGGCGGAGAGCTTCTCGGAGACCACCCGGTCCGGCGCCACTTCGGTGGCCAGGGTGGCCAGTTCGGCGGCCCGGACCCGGTCCAGCAGCCAGTTGCGCTCGAAGGCCGCCAGGGCCGGCGGCAGGATGAAGGCGCCGGCCAGGGCCACGAAGAGGGTGGTGAGCACGAGAAGGCGCGCGGACAGGCCGCCCGGCCAGAACAGTCTCCGGCCGGTTCGACCCCATCCGGCCTTTGCGGCGGTGGGTTCTGGCGCCTGGACCTCGGCCATGGCCACTCCAGTAGGGGAAAGCCGGCCTGCGGGCAACGCGCTGGGGGGTCAGCGGGCCCCGACGGCCTCGGCGAGGGTGCGGAAGCCATCGGCGCGAAGGTGGGCGGCGAGGTCCCGGGACAGCCGGACGGCCAGGCCGGGCCCCTCGAAGACCAGGGCCGAGTAGAGCTGGACCGCCGAGGCGCCGGCGCGGATCCGGGCGTAGGCGTCGGCACCCGAGGCGATCCCGCCTGCGCCGACCAGGGGCAGACGTCCGGCGGCTGCGGTGCTGAACCGGCCGAGGACGGACTGTGCGAGCTCGCGGAGGGGCGCTCCCGACAGGCCGCCGGCCTCGCCCGCGTCGGGTGAAGCCAGGGCCGGTCGGCTGAGGGTGGTGTTGGCGACGATGATTCCGGACAGGCCGAAGGCCAGAACGATCTCGACGATGGCCTCGATCTCCGGGTCGTCGAGGTCCGGGGCGACCTTCAGGAAGAGGGGGACGCGGCCACCGGCGGGCAGGGCGTCCCGGGCCTCGGCCGTGCGGCCGAGCAGTTCCTCCAGGGCGGCCCGGGTCTGCAGGGCGCGAAGGCCCGGGGTGTTGGGCGAGGAGATATTCAGGGTGAACCAGTCCGCCAGGCCCCAGAGGCGCTTCAGCCCCGTCACATAGTCGCCGATGCGGTCGTCAGAGTCCTTGTTGGCCCCGATATTGGCGCCGACCGGACCCGGTCGACCCGGCCGGGCGAGGCGGGCGGCGAAGGCCTCCAGTCCGGCATTGTTGAAGCCCATGCGGTTGATCACCGCCCTGTCGCCCGTGAGGCGGAACAGGCGCGGCCGGGGATTGCCCGCCTGGGCCAGGGGCGTGACCGTGCCGCACTCGACGAAGCCGAAGCCTGCGGCCAGCATGGGCCCGAAGACTTCGGCGTTCTTGTCGAAACCGGCGGCCAGGCCCAGGGCGTTGGGGAGGGACAGGCCAGCGATTGTGGTCGCGAGGATCGGGTCTGGCACCGGCGCCCCCGGGCCAAGGCCCAGGGCCAGGGCCCGGACGGTCAGGCGATGGGCGTCCTCCGGATCCAGGGTCCGCAGGGCGGCGGCCGCCAGGTCATGCAGGCGGCTCAAGGCGCCAGCCTCAGCCGGGGTGTGCCGTCCGCGTCGAGGGGGGCGGGCAGGACCCGCAGTACGGCGTCAACCCGGAGGTCGCCATAGAGGTGGGGGAAGAGGTCTCCCCCCCGGGAAGGCTCCCAGCGCAGGGCTTCGCCCAGGGCGTCGCCGTCGACCTCCAGGACCAGGAGGCCCACCTTGCCGGCGAAGTGGCGGGCCGCCGTCTCCTGGGCCTGGGCTGCGGTGGAGAAGTGGATGTAGCCGTCCGCCAGGTCCACCGCTGATCCCTGAAATCGTCCTGCAGCCCGGGCGATATCCCATTCAGACCGGGGCAGGATCTTGTAGATCAGGGTCATCCGGCGACGTCCGGCTGGAAGAAGCCATCGAAGGTTGCGCGGCCGTTGGCGTCGAAGGCGAAGGCGACGGCGGCAGAGGTGGGAAAGCCGGCCCGGATCCGCGAAAGGGTGCTGGAGGGGCCCGAGGCCTCGGTCATCAGGTCCTCGGCGAGTTCCTGCAGTCCGGGGTTGTGGCCGACCATCAGGATCAGGCCTGCGCCCCGCCCCGCCTCCAGGAGGATTCGCCGCATCTCCGAGGCCTCTGCCAGGTAGAGGGCGTCCTCAAAGCGGACCTCGCAGCCTGGCAGCAGGGCGCTCATGGCCGTCCAGGTCTCGCGGGTGCGCACGGCGGCGGAGACCAGGGCCAGGTCGGGGATCAGGCCGATGTCGGCCAGGGACGAGGCGACGGCGGCGCAGGCCTCCCGGCCCCGCGCCGTCAGCCGCCGCCCGAAGTCGCCGCCCGTCTCCGAACCCGCCTCGGCCTCCCCGTGGCGAAGGAGAATCAGCCTGTCCATGCCTGCTCCAAATCTCGTGCGGGACGTTCATACCCGCACCCGTGCCGTGTGCGAAGCGGTTGACAGCGAAACGGACAGGCGGTCCAAGCGGGCCAATGAAGGCCCTCTCTCCCGCTCACGACGGATCTGAGTCCGGCGGCGGCGTCTGGCGGTTTCCCGCCGACCGGCCGCTGAGGCTGGACTCGGGTGCCGCCCTGTCGCCCCTGGAGGTGGCCTACAGGACCTATGGCCGGCTGAACGCAGACCGGTCCAACGCGGTCCTGGTGCTGCACGCCCTGACCGGGGACCAGTACCTGGCCTCGACCCATCCGGTCACGGGCAAGCCCGGCTGGTGGACACGGGTGGTGGGCCGCGGCCTGCCCCTGGACCCCGACCACCACTTTATTATCTGCGCCAATGTCCTGGGCGGCTGCATGGGCACGACGGGCCCCAGCTCCACCGACCCGGCCACAGGCGCGCCCTATGGCCTGGCCTTCCCGGTGATCACCATCCCCGACATGGTGCGCGCCCAGGCCATGCTGGTGGAGGCCCTGGGGATCGAGACCCTGTTCGCCGTGGTCGGCACCTCCCTGGGCGGCATGCAGGTGCTGCAGTGGGCGGCGGACTATCCCGAGCGGATCTTCTCGGCCATCTGCATCGCCGGAGCGGCCCGGCACTCGGCCCAGAACATTGCTTTCCACGAGGTTGGACGGGCGGCGATCATGGCCGATCCGGACTGGCGCGGCGGGGCCTATGAGGCGGCGGGCGTGAGGCCCGAGAAGGGCCTGGCCGTGGCGCGAATGGCTGCCCACATCACCTATCTGTCCGAGGCCGCCCTGCAGCGGAAGTTTGGCCGCGAACTGCAGAGCGACGGCCTGTCCTGGGGCTTCGACACCGACTTCCAGGTCGAGAGCTACCTACGGCACCAGGGGGCGAGCTTCGTCGACCGGTTTGACGCCAACTCCTACCTCTATATCACCCGGGCCCTCGACTATTTCGACCTGGCCGCAGCCTACGGGGGCCAGCTGGCGGGCGCCTTCGTGCCGGCCCGCAACGTGCGCTTCTGCGTCCTGTCCTTCTCGTCGGACTGGCTCTATTCCACGGCCGAGAGCCGGCACGTGGTGCGCGCCCTCAACGCCGCAGGCTGCCGGGCCAGCTTCGTCGAGATCGAGACCGACAAGGGCCATGACGCCATCTTCCTGGAGGAGCCGGCCCTGGACTCGGCCCTGCGGGGCTTCCTGGCCTCCGCCGCCGAGAAGCGGGGACTGTCGTGAACGGGCCAATGCGCGAGGACTTCCGCGAGATCCTGCGCCTGACCCCGGCCGGGGCGCGGGTGCTGGACGTCGGCTGCGGCGAGGGTGACCTTCTGGACCTCCTGACCCGGGAGCGGGGCGTCGACGGCCAGGGGCTGGAGATTTCCGCCGACGGGGTCTCGGCCTGTCTGGCCCGGGGCCTCGCCGTGGTGCAGGGCGACGCCGACCACGATCTCGACAGCTTCCCGACCCGCGCCTTCGACGTGGCTATCCTATCCAAGACCCTGCAGCAGATGCGCGACCCCCGGCACGTGGTCTCGGAGCTTCTGCGGATCGCTGACCGGGCAGTGGTGAGCTTTCCGAACTTTGGTCACTGGCGGGTGCGCTGGGCCCTGCTGGCGCGCGGCCGCATGCCCGAGACCCGGGCCCTGCCCAATCCCTGGTGGTCCACGCCCAACATCCACCTGTGCACCCTGCACGACTTCCTGGCCCTCACTGATGACCTGGGCCTGAGGATCGAGGCTTGTGCAGCCCTTTCGGGCGGCCGGCCGGCGCGGCCCATCCCCCCCCGCTCGGTGCTGGAGAACTGGCGGGCCGAGGCGGCCGTCTTCGTGCTGAGGCGGGACTAGGGCGTCGCCGTCTGACCAGGTGGCGGCGCATTGTGATTACATGTCTTGTGTGATCATTCTGAAATCGACTTAGTCGGGTCGGAGGCACAATGCCCCGCTAGAGAACCTCGACCTGGTGCGACATGAAGCCCTTCCTTATCATCGTAGCTTCGTCTGTCTTCATGGCCGCGTTTCCGGCGAAGGCAGGCAGTGATTGGGGTAGAATTTATCCAATCTATCGCATCACCGAAGAGGGAGGCGGACTTGGGATTTTCGTCGACAGCGTCATTGTCGTCACGAGACCAGAGGATGGCCGCTGGGTAGCGGAGCGTTGGCGCGAGGACAATGTCCTGACCAAGAAGAAGGTCGTCCATGACTGGATCGATAGCCGCGCTTGCCCTCAGCTTGCGGCGGTTCTCGACAGCCTCGCAACACTGCCTAAGAATGGCGTTCTGACCCCGGATCGCGCCGAGAGCCGGTCACTGGCATTCGACGTGACAACGGTCAGCGTCACGGGGCCAGCAAGCGTCGACGGCGAGACCCGGATCACGCTGTCGGATAGGCTAGGGCCAGTTTATGGTTGGTGGCGGAGCAGTGAGGAGGCGCTGCAGACCTGCTGGCAGGCCGACCCACCCAAGGTTGATGGGGCCCCGCTCCCCTCAAGACCAGGCCTTAAGGATTTGCCATGAGGTCCGGAGAGCGACTAGGCGAGGCTGGGACATCCACCGTCCCGGGGCGTTCACAGCGGTCCATTTCCCCTTATGGAGTGGAATTACAA
>CAIZKE010000132.1 GCA_903933475.1 uncultured Alphaproteobacteria bacterium
AGCACCACGGCGACGGCGATACCGACGACGACGAGCACCTCACGTGTCGCGCCAAAGAACCCGACGCCTACGACGGCGCGCCCACTCACGCCGTCGTGGGGCGACGTGAACCCGTTCTGGGGGGACGTGAATCCCTTCTGGGGAGACGTGAACCCATTCTGGGGAGACGTGAACCCATTCAGCACCACGTCGAATGGGGCTGTCCAGAGCGGCTCGGTGACCGCGTCCCAGACCTTCTGGGGCTCCCTGCCCGGCTATACAGACGGCAAGGGCAAGTCGAACGGACAGGCCGTCGGCGAGTACTGGAAGGAAGCCGGCACGCAGTGGCAGGCGGTGATGACGGTCTGGGCGGATGCTCAGGCGACGAAGTCGACTTCGAAGTACGGCGAGGTGAACTCCAAGATCAACGAAGTCCTGACCAAGGCGGACGAGATCTGGGGCGCCACCTACCAGGCCCGGGCCGGCAAGTCCCTGACCACCGGACTGGTGACCCCGTTGAAGGCAAAGTACGGGATCACCTCGGACCCCGCCAGCCTGTCCAAGCTGTCCAAGACCCAACAGGCCATGCTGTTCATGGAACTCTATGACGGGCTGATGGGCGTGACCGGGGCGGACCATGTGGACCACTGGATGGCGACCACCAACTGGAGCCCCAAACTGACCCAGACCCAGGGGTCCGGCGCCGACACGGTGATCGGCCTGCTGGACTTCACGGTCATGAACGGCTCGATCGTCAAGAATAACATCGTGACCTATGGCGGTACGTCCAAGTTCACCAACGGTCACGGTGCCGCCGTGGCCGGCCTCATGGTCGGCGCCCATGATGGCGTCGGCGTGATGGGAATTTCGCCCCGCTCGCAGGTCGTGGCCTACAACCCCTTCGACGAGACTGGCACCGCCGGCTGGGAAGATATCGCCTCGGGCATCAAGATGCTCACCGCCAGCAAGGCGAGCGTCATCAACATGTCCCTGGGCGTGCCTGGATCGGTCCTGCCGGCGGGCTGGAATGAGGTTTTCTCGCGCCCTGACGTGTCGGCCTCGGCCCAGAACGCTCTCTTCGTGCTGGCCGCTGGAAACCAGGGAATCACCCAGGTCGAGGACGTGAAGTGGAACTTCGCGACCAATCCCCAGCTGCTGGTGGTTGGTTCGATCACCCTGGACGGGAGGATCTCCAACTTTTCCAACCGTCCCGGGGAGGCTTGCCTGACGGACGGCAATGGCTGCCAGCCGGGTGCCCGGCTTATGGACCGCTTCCTGGTCGCCCCCGGCGAACTCATCCTGGTGGAGGATGACAAGGGTGGCGTGACGCGAGCCTCCGGCACTTCCTTCGCCGCCCCCCTGGTCACGGGTGCCGCATCCCTGATCCAGGACCGCTGGCCCTGGTTCGCCGCCAAGCCGGCCGAGACTGCCGAGATCCTGCTACGGTCCGCCCGGGACCTGGGGGAGAAGGGCGTGGATCCCATCTACGGGGCAGGTCTTCTGGATATCACCGCCGCCCAGTCGCCGCTCGATTTCGGCACCCTGAAGTGGTATGCAGTCAGCAATTCCAGAAAGATGACGGAATATACCGTCAAGCAAGTCCTCCAGGATTTCGCCTCAGAAAAGCTCAAGGGGATCCAGTCTGTCGGCCTCTATTACTATGCCTTCGAGGCCATCGGATCGACGGAGCGTGATTTTGGCATCCCCCTGTCATCGCGTCTGGTCGGACAGACCTTCACGACCCAGGCGGGCGCCACCAAGTACTTTCAGGACTACATCTTTACCCGGCTGAATGACTGGGCGAAGACCCAGACCCAGGGCTTTGCACAGACTGGCCTCGGATTCGGGCCGGGCGACTTCACCGTAGCCAATCCCTGGGGCGCGGACCTCACACTCTCGCTGGCACCGCGCGGATCGCGGGCGGGCTTCGTGGCCGACGGCCTCGAGACCCAGTCACGCCTGCACCTGTCGAGCGACGGCGCGAGCGCGGACCTTGGCTTCGGGGACGGTGCGCGCTACCTCACCGCCTCGTCCTCGCGGGCGGTCACCTCTGACTTCGACCCGGCCATGGGCGGCGCGAGCCCCCTGCTTGGCTTCGCCTCCGGCGGCGCCTTCATGGGCTATCAGGCCCACGTGACGGACAGGCTCGACCTGACCGCCGGCGCAACCCAACGGCGGGACCAGAGGGACGACACCGCTGGGTTGGCGGTGATCCAGCCCGGGAGCGCTGCCGAGACCTACTCGGCCCAGGCGGCGACGCTCGGCGCCAGCTACGCCCTCACGGACCGCGTCAAGGTCAGCGGATCCTATGTCCGTCTCCAGGAAGACGCCGCCATCCTTGGCGTCCAGTCGCTCGCGGCTTCCGACTTCGGCGCGGGAGCCGCCAGTGACGCGGTCACCCTCGGCGTGAACGCCGACCTGGGCGGAGGCCTCATCCTCACGCTGTCCGGCTCAATGGGCCAGACCCGCGCCGAGGGCGGCTTCCTGCGCACGGATGCGGACGGCCTGAAGACCTCGGCCTGGCAGGCCACCCTCTCCACAGAGGACCTGTTCGCCAAGGGCGATAACGCCCGCGTGTCCGTCCTCCAGCCTCTCTTCATCGAGAAGGGCCAGATGGCCTTCAGCGGTGTGGAGGTCGTGGACCGCCTGACCGGTCAGAAGGGCGTGGTAACCCGCACCTTTGACGTCGCACAGGAACGTCCCTTTGCAGCGGAGGCCCAGTATGGCCGGACGATTGGTCGCACTGAGGTCTCCTTATTTGGTCGGGTGGACGTCAATCCGGTCCAGCTGGGCCAGGGCGAAGCCTTCCTGGGCGGCGCGAAGCTGAGGGTGGGGTTCTAGGCCCGGCGCCCTTAGCCTGCGCTTAAGGGATTAGAGCCACTCTTCGTCAACGCGGAGGCGAGGACATGGCTCTTGTACGGAATGGAAAGCTGCTGGCCTGCATGACAGCAGCTTTGCTGCTGAGCTCAGGTTTGGACCGTTCTTATTCGGCAGACCGCGCTGGCCAGGAGCGGAGCCTACCTGCACGCCAGTCGATCGAGCGCGCCAAGGACCTCATTGTAACGAACCCAGCAGGCGCCCTCGATCTCGCGGAGGGCGTCCTGTCGGGTGACGCCGGTGGCCCCACCGATCCCCTGACGCCGATCGAAGCCGCCTGGCTCAAAGCTCAGGCCCTCAGTCGACTTGGCCGAAACCGGGAGGCGCTCTCGGTGGTCGAACCTGCCGTCCAGGAGGCGAGCCAGAAAGCCCCCGGGACCTCCCTACTCGCAGAGTTGATTTTCACGCGAGCCGGCATCAAGCGGATGCTCGGCGATTTGACCTCCGCTACCATTGATATTCAAAACAGCATACGGTTGTTTGAAAGAGTTGGAGACAAAAGAGGACAGGCTAAATCATTCATTGTTATTGCTTCAATTTATGCAAATGCAGGTGAATTCAATAAGGCAAGATCATACTATGATCAGGCGAACAATATAGGAATTAAAGATAACTTTACACTATTTACACTTATTAATAACATCGCCATTCTTGATAAAAACGAAGGGAGATATTCTCAAGCTGCACTAAATCTGAGTAGAGCATTAGATATAATCAAAAAAGAAAAATACTATTCATATCTTGAAG
>CAIZKE010000133.1 GCA_903933475.1 uncultured Alphaproteobacteria bacterium
AGCACCTCCCGGGTCATTGGATCCTTGGCGAGCGTGGCGATCGGGGTCTTTCCGCTCGTCGGCAAGGGCGCCGCTGCGGCGGCAAGCGGCATGAGGATCAGGAGCAGGCTGGCGAAGCTGGTGACAAGATGACGATGCACGGGCTCTCTCCTCCCTGGGACAGGACTGACAAGCCGAGCATACCTGCAACTCGATGTACGAGGAAAGAGGCTTGAATCTAGACCTTCGAAGCGCATTGATCCCATACTTGTATATGAAAACGGGGGATGGTCATGCGGATTGGATGCCTGGGAGCGGCGACCATCACGCCCAGCGCCGTCATTCTTCCGGCCTCGGTCCGGGCCGGCGCCGTACTGCAGGCCGTTGCAGCCCGGGATCCAGCCCGGGCGCAGGCCTATGCCGCCCGCTTTGCCTTCAAGCGCGCCGAAGCCGACTACGCCGCCCTGGTGGCGGCCGACGACATTGACCTGGTCTACAACGCCCTGCCCATCCACCTGCACGCGCCCTGGAGCCGTCGGGCTCTGGAGGCGGGCAAGCATGTCCTCTGCGAAAAGCCCTTCGCCATGAATGCGGTCGAGGCCGAAGGGGTCCTCGCCGCAGCCCGGGCCTCCGGCCGTCGGGTGATCGAGGCCTTCCACGCCCGCTACCACCCCGCCATGCTCACCTTGATGGAGACGGTCGCCTCCGGTGCCATCGGCTCGCTCCGGAGGGTGGAGGGGCGATTCTTCATCACCGTGCCCGAGCGTGATGGCGCAGAGATCCGCCACCTGCCCGAGACCGGTGGCGGCGCATTCATGGACCTGGGATGCTATCCCCTTGGCCTGACCCTGCAACTCCTGGGGGCTGAGCCCACCTCCGTCGAAGCCGAGGCCGTACTCACCCCGCGAGGGGTGGACGAGAGCCTCACCGCCCGGCTTGCCTTCGCCGGCGGTGTCGAGGTGGAGCTGTCGGCCTCCATGGGCAAGGGCCTGGCCTTCGACGCCAGCCTTCGGGTGATCGGAGAGACGGGCGAGATCCGCTACTGGAACCCCGTTGTCCCCCACCTCGGCGGGCGGCTGACGGTGACGTCTGGCGGGGCCGTCCGCGACCTGCCCGTGTCCCGCATCAGCAGCTACACCTACCAGCTCGAGGCCGTGCTCGGGGCCCTGGAATCTGGCGAGGCCCTGCCCACTGAGGGCGAGGCCATCCTTCGCCAGCAGCGAACCCTGGACGCCATCTACGCCGCCGCTGGCCTACGCCATCTGCGGTTTCCGGAGCAGGCTGCCCCTGGCTAGCCGCCCGCCGCCGACAGGGCGTCGTAGCGGTAGAGGCCGTCCATGGCCGCGCTCATGCCCAGGCCGGCCTTCATCGCCTGGTTGCGCGCCCAGCTGAAGGGCGGGCGCAGGTGGTAGATCGTCGCATTGCGGCGCGAGCTCGCCTGGATGCCGGCGGTCCTGCGGCGACGAAGGTCCTCGTAACGGGAGAGCGCCGCGGGGATGTCGTCGCGACTGCAACCCGACAGGCAGGCGGCCAGGACGGCGGCATCCTCGATGGCCATGCAGGCGCCCTGGGCCATGAAGGGCAGGGTGGGGTGGCAGGCGTCTCCCAGCAGGGTCACCGTGCCGCGGCTCCACTTCGGCAGGGGATCCCGGTCGAACAGGGCCCAGCGGAAGCAGGCGTCCTCTGGAGCAGCCTCGACGATCCGCCGGACGGTGGGATGCCAGCCAGAAAAATCCCGGCGCAGGTCCGCGGCCTTCCCCCGGCTGGACCAGGACTCCTCGCGCCCGCCGTCGGCCTCGACGACGCCGACGAAGTTCACCAGGGTCCCGCCCCGGACAGAGTAGTGCACGAAGTGGGCACCGGGCCCCATCCAGAGCGCGGCCACGGGCCGGATGTCCGCCCCGTCCAGCCGCTCGGCGGGGATCAGGCCGCGCCAGGCCACATTGCCGGTGAAGCGGGGGGTGGCGGGGCCGAACAGGGCCTCGCGAACGACGCTGCGCAGGCCGTCCGCCCCCACCAGGACATCCGCCTCCAGACGCTCGCCCGAGGCGAGGATCAGGGACGGGGCCCCGTCCCCGGGACAGGCGACTACCGTCTCGCCCAGGCGAAGGGTGATCTGCGGCTCGGCTTGGCAGGCCTGTCCCAGTACGGAGACCAGGTCCGCCCGGTGCATGTGGAAGTAGGGAAAGCCGTATCTCTCCCGCGCTGTCTCACCGAGGGGCACCCGGCTGATCTCCTGACCCCGCTGCCAGCCCCGCGCCTCGACAGCCTCGGGCCGGAAGGCCAGGGCGGAAAGGCCCGCTTCCAGGCCCAGGTGGAACAGCACACGGGTGGCGTTGGGCGAGACCTGGAGTCCCGCCCCCACCTCGCCCAACGCGGCCGCCTGCTCGACCACCGTCACCAACAGGCCCGCGCGGGCCAGGGCCAGGCCCGCCGTCAGCCCGCCGACGCCGGCACCGACGACCAGGGCTGTGAGGGGCGCGCTCATCGCGGCCTCGCCTATGGCCTCACTCCCCCTCGAAGCCGATGAAGACCGCCGCTTCGTCCAGCGACTTGCGGTTCGAGACCACGGCGTTGGCGGGGAAGCTGTCGTCGGGCCAGCCCATGGCGATGCAGATCATTATGACCTGGTCGTCCGGGATGCGGGCGTGCTCCCGGACCACGGGGGACTGCATGATGCCCTGGCTGTTGATCACGCAGCCCAGGCCTCGGGACCAGGCGGCGTTGACCAGGCAGTTGGTCACGGCCCCGCAGTCGAAGGGGCCGATGTCGCCGCCGTGGATCGAGCGGTCATAGGTGACGACGATGGAGACCGGGGCGTCGAACTGGCGGAAGCCGCGCAGCACCCAGTCCTGCCGCTTGGCCTTGTCCTCGCGCGCGATGTCCATGGCCGCGAAGAGCTGCTTGGCGATGTCGATCTGACGCTCCCGGTGGACGCCGTCGTAGGCGCCGTGGCTGCGGAACTCCCGGGAGTCCGGCACGCCGGCCAGGTTGCGCTCGGTATTGCCGGCGCGGATGGCGTCCAGCACGGGGCCGGCGACCACGTAGAAGTTCCAGGGCTGGGTGTTCAGCGAGGAGGGCGCGCGCATGGCCAGCTCCAGCACCTCGCGGATGAGGGCCTTGGGCACCGGCTCCGGCTTGAAGCCGCGGATGCTCCGCCGGCCCTTAACAACCTCGTCGAACTGCATGTCATCCTCTTCGCTTGGCCCTTGGGCCATCAGATCCTGAAACCGTGGTCTTCGAGCCAGGCCTTCACAAGGCCCACGGCCTGAGCGCCGAGCTTGGGCTGGTCCTGGTAGTAGTGGGTCGCGCCTGCAATCTCGTGGAAGCGCCGGTCCTCGTGGGCGACGGCGTCGAACAGCCGCCGGGCGTGGCTGGGCGTGCAGGCGTCATCGGCGCTGTTGTTGATCACCAGGACGGGGGCCTTCACCTGGGCCAGGCAGGCCGGGGCGTCGGCGCGGGCGTCATCCAGGCTCCACTGCGATAGCCAGCTGCGCAGGGTCGAGAACCGCGCCAGGCCGATGGGGCTCATGTTCACGATGCGCGGATCGCCCAGGTAGCAGACGCCGGGCGCCCGGTCGTTGGGGTCCACCGCCGGGTCCAGCCAGCGCGGGTCCGCCATGGTGCCGTGGACCACAAAGCCGAACTCCTCGTCCGGTCGGCCGGTGCGCCGCAGGTGCTCCAGCCTCGCCTTCACCCAGGCGGTGATGCGCCGGTTGCGCGCCTCCTGGGCGGCCCGGTAGCGGGCCAGGAAGGCCTCGGAATAGGGCGGCTTCACCCGCTCTCCGTAGAGGTCCAGGTCCGGATCCCGCTTCTCGGGGTCGGCCTCGTCCAGGATGGAGGCGTCCAGCCACTCGGTCAGCGTGCCGTGGCGTGAGACATGGGCGGCCATCAGGATGATCCCGTCCGCCGGGACCAGCCGTGCGTCGACGAGGGACAGGGGATCTCCCGCCGGGGTGTGGGTGAGGGAGGGCTGCTCGGCCTGCGCCTGGTAGAAGGCCGACAGGGCCCCGCCGCCGCTCCAGCCCAGCAGGATCACGTTGGCGTAGCCCAGCTTCTCCCGGGCATGGCGCACCGCCGCCCCCAGGTCCAGGGCGACCTTCTCCATGATCAGGGCGTTGTCGACGCCGCGGTAGCGGCTGTCGGCGGCCAGGATATGCACCCCGGCTTCGGCGAAGAGGCGCATGACCGGCAGGCCCGCTGTGCCGCCGATGGGATGCATGGTGACCAGCACCGTGTCGGAGGGAGTCTCCGGACGGATCAGGGTGGCCCCTGTCGCCACCAGGCCCACCGCCCCGCCGTAGGTGTCCTTGAAGGCGGAGGGATCGCGCGAGACGATGGTGATGGGCGTCCGGATGACGGCGGCGCGTCCACTCATTCCGCGGGGTCCGCCACGACCTTGCGCACCGGCGGCTCGTTGTAGGAGGCCAGGGCCACATAATCCGCGTCGCGCATCTGCAGGAGCTTTTCGTAGAGCGCGGCTGGGTATTTCAGGTGCGGCCGGGCGGGGTCGAAGGCGGGTTGGGGCGTCTCGGGCCTGGCGCCCGGCCCGGCCGGCGGATTGCGAAAGGCGGCCAGTTCCTCGGCGGAGATGCCCGCCAGGGCCACCACCTCGGGGTCGATCCACTCATCCGGGTCCGGCGGAGTGAGCGAGGTGGAGATCTCCAGGTTCAGCCCCTCGGGCCCGGCGAAGTAGATGGACTGGCAGAAGCCGTGGTCCACCGGCCCGAAGACCGGCACGCCGTTCTGGCGGATGCGATTGCGGAAGGCGACGAGGTCCTCCATCGACTCCACGTTGAAGGCCACGTGCTGCATGGTCCCCGGCGCGGAGGGCCCCCCGCCGTGGGGCGCATGGCTGGACCCCAGCTCGCTCTTGCCCTTGGCGTTGTCGGGCATGGCCACGAAGGCCACCGAGGCGTTGTCGTCCAGCTCGAGGAAGCCATGCCAGGCCCCAGGGACGCCATGCATCCAGAACAGGGCCGTCAGCCGCATGCCCAGCACCTCGCTGAAGAAGGCGATCTGACCCTTCATGTCCGTGGTGCTGAAGGCCAGGTGGTGCAGTCCGCGAAGCCTGGACATGGGGAGTCCTCCGTCTGGGGCCTATTTCCGCCCGCTGGTGGGAATGTCGCGGAACGCAACGTCCTTGTCGACGCGGATGTCGCCTGGCAGGCCCAGGACGCGCTCGCCGATGATGTTGCGCAGGATCTCGTCCGAGCCGCCCTCGATGCGGGTGGCGGGCGAGCGCAGCAGCATCTGCTGGAAGCGGGCGTTCATGGGCGAGGACTCGTCCTGGATCGCGCCGGACTGGCCCTGGATGTCGAGGGCGAACATGGCCAGCTCCTGCATGGTGGCGCCGGCCACCAGCTTGCCGATGGAGTTCTCCGGTCCGGGGGTTTCTCCCTTGGAGAGGGCGGTGATGGCCCGCATGCCGGTGTACTTCAGCCCGCTCTGCTTCACAGCGAACTGGGCCAGGCGAGAGCGCACGGAGGCGTCGTCCACCGCCGGCCGGCCGTCGACCTCGGCCTGGAGGCAGAAGTCGAACAGTTCTGGGAACCCCGTCGACATGCCCGAGCCGATGGACAGGCGCTCGTTCATCAGGGTGGTCAGGGAGACCTCCCAGCCCTGGCCGACGGCGCCCAGGCGCTGGTCGTCGGGGATGCGCACGTCGGTGAAGTAGACCTCGTTGAAGCCCGACTGGCCGTTGGCCTGCTTGATCGGGCGGACCTCGACCCCCGGGGACGACATGCTCAGGAAGAACATGGTCAGGCCCTTGTGCTTGGGCGCATCGGGGTTGGTCCGGGTGATCAGCAGGCCCCACTGCGAGTGCTGGGCGCCGCTGGTCCAGATCTTCTGGCCATTGATGATCCAGTCGCCCGAGCCGTCATCGGCCTTCACCGCGCTGGTGCGCAGGCCGGCGAGGTCGGAGCCGCCGGCGGGCTCGGAGAAGAGCTGGCACCAGATCTCCTCGCCCGAGGCGAGGGGCGGCAGCAGGCGGCGCTTGTGGTCCTCCGAGGCCCAGGCCATCACGGTGGGGCCGCACATGCCGTGGCCAATGATGAAGGGGCTGGAGAGGGAGCCGTAGATACCCTCTTCCTGGCCCCAGATGACCCGCTCGATCGGCGTGCGGGCGCCGCCGCCGTATTCCTTGGGCCAGTTCAGGCAGGCCCAGCCCGCCTCGGCCTTCTTTTTCTGCCAGGCCTTGCTCGCCGCCATCGGGTCTTCGCTCTCGATACCGCTGGAGGCGAAGCCGGCGCGCTTCAGCTCGGCCTCGAGGTGGGTGGGGGCGTTCGCCTGGATCCAGTCGCGGGCCTCGGCGCGGAAGGCGGCTTCTTCGGGCGTGTCGTCGAAATCCATGGGGGACTCCTTCAGGCGGCTTGGGTGTTGGCGCCCTGGAGGCGCGTGATGAGCAGGTCTTCCCAGGTCGACAGCGACCCGAGGGCGAGGGCCAGCGCATTGGAGCGCCGGTAGAAGAGGTGGCAGTCGAAGGCCCAGGTGAAGCCCATGCCGCCGTGCACCTGGATGTTGTTCTTGGCGCAGTGCTGGAAGGCCTGGGTGGCCGAGACCCGCGCCGTGGCGGCGGCCACAGGCAGCTCGGAGCTGCCCGAGGCCAGGGCCCAGGCGCCGTAGTAGCAGTTGGACCGGGCCAGGGTGGCCGAGACGTACATGTCCGCCAGCATGTGCTTGATGGCCTGGAAGGAGCCGATCTGGCGGCCGAAGGCCATGCGGTCCAGGGCGTAGTCCCGGGCCATGGACAGGGCGCGGTCCGCGCCGCCCACCTGCTCGAAGGCCATCAGGATGGCGGCCCGGTCCATGACCTGGCTGGCGATGGCCCAGCCCTCGCCCTCGCCGCCGAGCCGCTCGGCCGGGGCGCCCTCGAAGGCCAGGCGCGCCTGGCTGCGGGTGGGGTCGATGGAGGCCAGGGTCTCGCGGGTCACGCCCGGGCCGTTCAGGTCGACCAGGAAGAGGCTGATGGCCTGCTCGCCCCGGCCGGCGCCCGAGCGCGCGGCGACGATGGCGAGGTCGGCGATGTCGCCGTCCGGCACGGGGGACTTGGCGCCGGAGAGCCGGCCGTCGCGGACGGCGGCGGCGACCTTGTCCGGGGTCATCCGGCCCTGGCCCTCGACGAAGGCGAAGGTTCCGATGCTCTCGCCGCTGGCGAGCCGGGGCAGCCAGGCCTTCTTCTGCGCCTCGGACCCGGCCTGCAGCAGGAACTCGGCGGCCAGGTAGATGGACGAGGCGACCGGCACGGGCGCCAGGGCCCGGCCCAGCTCCTCGGCGGCCAGGCAGAGCTCCAGGTGCGACAGGCCGACGCCGCCATAGGCCTCGGGGATGGCCACGCCCAGGACGCCCATCTCGGCCAGGCCCCGGTAGAGGTCGCGGGCGAAGGGCTCGCCGCCCTCAAGCCCGCTGCGGACCACCGCCGGGGTGCACTTCTCGGACAGGAACCGGCGGATCTGGTCCTGCAGCTGCTTCTGGTCGTCGGAGAAATCGAGGTTCATGCGTCGTCCGTCCCATGCGCTCCCCGCTGGCGGGGGAATTGACAGCCATTTCGAGGGGCTGACCCTACGCCAGTCAAGGGGCTG
Source organism: uncultured Alphaproteobacteria bacterium (assembly GCA_903933475.1). Classification (GTDB taxonomy): domain Bacteria; phylum Pseudomonadota; class Alphaproteobacteria; order Caulobacterales; family Caulobacteraceae; genus Phenylobacterium. The sequence goes on from CAIZKE010000133.1 coordinate 7,563, forward strand.
GGCCCTCAGTTCGCCGCCGCCGCCAGGATGCGGTCCACGACCGCCGCCAGTTTCTCGTCGATGATGTGGAGGTAGGCCTGCCAGTCATCCATGTGGTTGAGATCCGCAGCGCCATCGGACACGCCCCGCAGGCCCGCCAGGGGCACGCCGTGGGCCATGCAGGCGCGGGCGACGGCGAAGGTCTCCATGTCCACCATGTCGGCGTCGATGGCGTCATAGGCCGCCCCGGAAATCACCGCCCCGCCGGTGGACAGGCGCACGGCCGGCAGGTCCGGCAGCAGAACCCTCAGGGGCAGGTCCCGGGGCAGGTCGAGATAGGGGGTCAGTCCCGCCGGGATTCCCAGGGGCGAGGCGTCGATGTCCCGGTAGCTGACGCTGGCCACCTGGTAGATCTCCGTCTGCTCCAGGGTGCGCGAGCCGGCGGATCCCAGGCAGACGGCCAGGTCCGGAGTCTCGCCCCGGATCTCCAGCCGGGCCAGGGCCGCGCCGACGGCCAGCCCCGCCTCGACAGGACCCACCCCGGTCATCAGAGGGGTGAAGCGGGCGCGCAGGGCCGGCCCGTATTCAGGGGGCGCGGCCATTATGAAGAGGATGCGGCGGTCGCCCGCCCTGACGAGTTCCATGGCCCCACACTGCACCGGATCGGCGGCGGCGTCAGCGGGGGTGTGCGCGGAAGTCACGGTGTCAGGCCCGACGGCAGCGCTCGGAGCAGTACTTCACCTCGTCCCAGACCTTTTCCCACTTCTTCCGCCAGGCGAAGGGGCGGCCGCAGACCGGGCAGGTCTTGGTCGGCAGGTCCGCCTTGCGCCGGGCCCTCACAGGCCGAGTTCCGCAAGGCAGGCGTCGGCGTCGGCGCGCAGTTCCCGCCGGCGGTCCTCGCCCATCCGCTCAAGGGTGCGCACCGATTGGGCCATGCGCGGGTTGCCTGCGAACCGGGCCGCGTGCCGGTCGATGAAGTCCCAGTAGAGCCGATTGAACGGGCAGGCTCCCGGGCCGCTCCGCACCTTCACGTCGTAGGCGCATCCTCCGCAATAGTCGGACATCCGGTGGATGTAGGACCCGCTGGCCGCATAGGGCTTGGAGCCCAGCAGGCCGCCGTCGGCGTACTGGCTCATGCCGATCGTGTTGGGCGCCTCCACCCATTCGAAGGCGTCG
>CAIZKE010000134.1 GCA_903933475.1 uncultured Alphaproteobacteria bacterium
ACGTCCCGACGGGGGTCAGGCCCAGCCTGCAGACAAGCCGCAGGTCAAGTCGCCGGACGTCCAGACGGCTCTCCTGGCAAGCCTTCAGGCTCCGGACATCGCGCCCGGTGCGGAAGTCCCAGAGGCCGCCGGACCGAACACCACCGGCCAAGGTGCCGAAGGCCAACGCCCCGCCGAGACCCGGGCTTCTGATTCCGATACGGTCCCCCGTCCTGAACCGGCGTCTTCCTTCCCTGCGCTGCCTCCCGGCGTGGTGCGCATCGTCGGTCGCCAGATGCCCGCGGAGTCCGCCCCGCCTACCGAGGGCAAGGGTCCAGCGGCGGCGGCCGTGGCGACCATGTCCGCCGAAATCACCGCACCTGAGGAGACGATCCCCGCCCCGCCCATGACGGCCAGGGTCGTTGCGGCGGCAGCATCCGAACCGAGCCTGGCCGCTCAGGCGGCGGTAGCATCCGAGCCGAGCCCGGCCGCTCAGGCGGCGGCGGTATCCGAACGGGCGGCCCTGGTGGAGCCCCCGCCGTCCCGACGGCAGGAATCGGCGTCCAGCCGTTCGCCGGAGGCCCGACGTACCCACACTGCAACCCGCACCGAACCTGGTCCCGAGGGATCCGAGACCCCGGCGCTCGCGCCCCTGGTCACGCCCTCGGTGCCCTCCCGCATGGCGTCATCAACCCAGGCACCGGTCATTGCCGTCGGTGAAGACGCACCGAAGGACAGCGGTGTCGACTTGAAGGCGATGGCGGCCAGGGTGCCCGACCGGGAGACCGCCGAGGCTGTCGCCCCGCCCCCCGCCACAGCCGAATTGCGTCCGGCACCGCCGGCCAAGTCCCTTCCCGTGCGCTCAACCCCGGAAACGGTCGCCGCCCTCGCCGTCCAGACCGCCCGCAAGCTGGACGACGGCGTCACCCGGTTCGACCTGGAACTCGACCCGGTGGGACTTGGCCGGGTCGACGTCCACCTGGAGATCGACTCGTCCGGCCGGATCCGCGCCGCCTTTACATTCGAGACCTCACATTCCGCCAGGGAGCTCAGCCGCCGGGCTGAAGACCTCCAGCGCAGCCTTGAGACCTCGGGCTTCAACCTGTCAGGGGGCCTGTCCTTCGACGTCGCAGGCGACCGCTCCCAGGGCCGTTCGTCCGGATGGAGCGACGCCCGGGACGGCCGGGATCAAGGGGCCGCGCCCCCCGAACGCGAGGCGCAAGCCGACACCCTTCCACCCCCCTCCAGCCCCCTCGCCGGGCGCGGTCTCTCGCTCCGCGCCGGCGTAGACATCAGGATCTGAACCCATGGCCGTCACTTCAGCGACAGGATCCCAGGCCGCCGGACAGGACATAGGTGCCCTTGGCAAGGCCCAGCTGGCCAGCAGCTACGACACCTTCATGAAGCTGCTGACCACCCAGATCCAGAACCAGGACCCCCTGTCCCCCCTCGATTCCAACCAGTTCACCCAGCAGCTGGTCCAGATGACGGGGGTGCAGCAGCAACTCTACTCCAACGACCTCCTCAAGCAGCTGGTCGGGAACACCGGAACGGGCATGTCCCAGGCCGTCTCCGTCCTCGGGCGGGAGGTCTCCGCAGACTCGCCGACCACCAGCCTGACGGGCGGCAAGGCGACCTGGGCTTACAACCTGGGCCGCGACGCCGCCTCGGTGAAGGTCGAGGTGGTTGACGCCAACGGCCGGACCATGGCCGTCGCCTCGCCCTCCGGCGTCTCGGCGGGCGATCACACATTCACCTGGTCGGGAACCGACCTTACGGGCCTGAAGCGGCCTGACGGCGGCGAGTACACCCTCCGCATCACACCGAGGGACGCCTCCGGCACCACCATGACTTCACGGGTCTTCCAGCGCGGCGTCGTCACCGGCGTCGAGCAGGTGAACGGAAGTCCCGTCCTCTCCATTGGCGGCGCAAAGGTCCCCTGGACCGCCGTCACCTCCGTCCGGCAGCCCGCCTAGGCCGCCACTTCACTCCTTGAACTCGACATCCCGGGAAAGCAGACACAATGAGCATCAACAGCGCCCTCCTCGCCGGCGTCTCCGGTCTGATCGCCAACTCCTCGGCCCTGGCCGCGATCTCCGACAACATCGCCAACACCAACACCACCGCCTACAAGCGGACACAGATCAACTTTGCCAACGTCGTGACCTCACAGGTCGTGAAGGGCCGCTATTCCGCCGGCGGGGTAGAGGCGATCACCCGTAACTTCATCGGCGACCAGGGCCTGATCCAGCCGGCGGCGTCGCCTACCGACCTTGCCATCGCCGGCAACGGTTTCTTCGTGGTGACTGAAACCGGGGCCAACGTGACAACCCAGGATCCCCGGTATTTCACCCGCTCAGGCTCGTTCAGCGTCGACGCTGACGGCTACCTGGTCAATGATTCCGGCTACTATCTCCAGGGCTGGCCGGCGGACGCCACCGGAAACATCATCACCGATCCGTCCGACCTGAGCCAGATGAACTCGATCAACATCAGGGACCTGGGGGCACAGGTCCTGCCGACCTCCGAGGTCCTTATCAACGCCAACCTCGACAAGCGGGGCATCACCGGCTCGGTGGGCGACGCCACCTACGCCGGCGGCACCGTCGCCTCCCTGGCCGACTACGCCGACAACCCCGCCACCGGCACCAAGCCGGACTTCACCTTCCAGATGAACATCATCGACTCCGGTGGCGGCAGCCGCCGGGTGGCCATGGCCTTCCTGAAGGATTCCAGCGCCGCCAACTCCTGGCACGCGGAGATCTACGCCGTGCCCGCCAGCGACGTCGCCGGCGCTACACGCCCTGGCCAGATCGCACAGGGCTTGATGACGTTCCAGGCGGATGGCTCCTTCGATGAAGCCAACTCGACCCTCTTCGGTACCACCCTGGGGGTCGGTAATCCGCCGAACATCGCCCTCGCCGCCTCCTCCGCCGGCGCTGGCCTCAGGTGGGCTTCCGCCCTGGGCATCAATGCCTCCAGCATCGACATGGACATCACCAAGTTCACCCAGTTCTCGGCCACGTCCGCCGTCGCCTCCATCAACCCCGACGGCGCGCCCCTCGGCAATGTGTCGGGCGTCGAGGTCTCGGAGGATGGCAAGGTCACGGCCATCTTCGACAACAACCTGGTCCGCCTGGTGGCCCAGATCGGCCTGGCAACCTTCGCCAACCCCGATGGCTTGAACTCGGTGGCCGGAAACGCCTATTCCCAGTCGACCCGGTCCGGCGAGTATTCGGTGAAGGCGCCGCAACTGGGCGGTGCCGGTTCCATTCAGTCCTCATCGCTCGAGGCCTCGAAGGTTGACCTGTCTGCAGAGTTCACCGGGCTCATCACTACCCAGAGAGCATATTCCGCATCTTCAAAAATCATCACGACCGCCGACCAGATGCTGGAAGAGCTTATCAATATTAAGCGATAGATCTTGAAGTTAACGCGATTTAACATCGCAAGACATCTTGACTGTATCGCTTTAATACATGGGGGAAGCTGTGATTATAAGTTTATTTACTACGATTTTTCATCGGGCGTTATGCCATGCCGGCCAGA
>CAIZKE010000135.1 GCA_903933475.1 uncultured Alphaproteobacteria bacterium
ATATCCCGCGCACTTTCGGTCAACCGGCGGGCCACAGTACGACGCATGCCGTCCAGGGGAACGAGGGTATAGCTGTCCTCGGGATAGCCCAGCTGGGCGAGGCTGGCGGCGGGAGCGTGGGTGGGAACCGGCGATGGGATAGCCACCTTCGCACGGCCCGGAGCCGTGGCAGCGGCCTCCACGTCGACGCGGATGATCCGGCCGTGCGGCCCGGACCCGGTGAGGGCCGCCAGGTCCAGCCCTCGCTCGGCGGCCAGGCGCCGCGCCAGGGGAGACGCCAGGATCCTCTGTGAACCCTCTGGGATCATGGTCTTTTCCACGGGAGCGGCAGGCGCAACCATGACTGGCGCTGTAATCGAAACAGGCGATGGTGCGGGCGCTGTGACGACGGGAGAGTCCTCGCCTGACAGCCGGGCGATGGGGGTGTTGACCTTCACCCCCTCGGTTCCCTCGGCCACCAGCAGGGCTTCGATGACGCCCTCGTCCACCGCCTCGACCTCCATGGTCGCCTTGTCGGTCTCGATCTCGGCGATGAGGTCACCGGAGCGAACGGAATCTCCAACCTTTACAAGCCATTTGGCGAGGATCCCCTCCTCCATGGTCGGGGACAGGGCGGGCATGAGGATGTCGGTCATGGCGCAGCCTCCCGGGACAGGTGGGCCAGGCTGGCGGCGTTGGCCTCCCAGTTGCGGCCGTCGAACTCGGTCAGGTCCATGTCGATGGCCTGGTCCAGGCAGCGGGCGTTGACCGACCAGCCGTCCGGGTTGGAGCGTGGGCGGTAGAAGCTCTTCACGCCGCAGGTGCGGCAGAACAGGTGGCGGGCGACACCGGAGTTGAAGGTGTACTCCACCAGCTCCCCCTCGCCCGCGACCAGCCGGAACCGGCTCTCCGGCACGATCAGGTGGATGAAGCCGACCTTCGAACACATTGAACAGTTACAGGTATGTGCTTCTGGACTGTCAGGAAGAAAGACCTCGAAGCGCACCCGCCCGCAGTGACAGCCGCCGAATTTCCAGGACAGGGCGCTCACCGGTAGCAGACCTTCAGGGCCGCCTCGACGATCCGCTCCACCGACGGCAGGGCGAGGGCCTCGAGGTTGGCGGCGTAGGGCAGCGGTGCGTCGGCCTGGGCGATGCGCAGGGGCGGAGCGTCGAGCCAGTCGAAGGCCTCGGCAGCGACCCGGGCGACGATCTCGGCCCCGACCCCCATGGGCGCCCAGCCCTCCTCGACACTGACGATCCGGTTGGTCCGCTTCACGCTCTCCAGGATGGTCTCATGGTCCAGGGGACGCAGGGTGCGAAGGTCGATGACTTCGGCCTCAACCCCCTGTTTCGAAAGGATTTCCGCCGCCTCCAGGGCCATCCCGACCATCCGCGAATGGGCCGTCAGGGTGACGTCCCGGCCCGGCCGGCGGATCAGGGCCTTGCCGATCGGCACGGTCCAGTCCGGGTCGTCGGGGACCTCGAACTCCTGACCGTAAAGCATCTCATGCTCGAGGAAAACCACGGGGTTGGGGTCGCGAATGGCGGCCTTGAGCAGGCCCTTGGCGTCGGCGGCGTCGTAGGGCGCCACCACCTTCAGACCGGGCACGTGGGCGTACCAGGCCGAATAGTCCTGGCTGTGCTGGGCCGCGACCCGGGCTGCGGCACCATTGGGGCCCCGGAAAACGATGGGACAGGTGATCTGCCCGCCCGACATATAGAGGGTCTTCGCCGCCGAATTGATAATATGATCAATGGCCTGCATGGCGAAGTTGAACGTCATGAACTCGACGATCGGCCGCAGGCCCGCCATGGCGGCACCGACGCCCAGGCCGGCGAAGCCGTGCTCGGTGATGGGGGTGTCGATCACCCGGCGGGGGCCGAACTCCTCCAGAAGGCCCCGACTGACCTTGTAGGCGCCCTGGTACTGGCCGACCTCCTCGCCCATCAGGAAGACCGTCTCGTCCCGGCGCATCTCCTCGGCCATGGCATCGCGCAGGGCGTCGCGGACGGTCGTCCGGCGTCCCGACACCGTCCCGGCAGGGGGTGGCGAGGGGTCGCCCGAGGGTGCTGCGACCGTCGCCACCACAGGGGGGGTGACCGTAGGGACTGCAGGGGGGGGTATAGGGGGCGCAACAGGGGGGGGAGACGGCGTCGCGACAGCCCCCGCGGACAGGCGGGCGATGGGGGTGTTGACCTTGACCTCCTCGGTCCCTTCCGGAACCAGGATGGCCTCGATCACCCCCTCGTCCACCGCCTCGACCTCCATGGTCGCCTTGTCGGTCTCGATCTCGGCGATGACGTCACCCGAGCGGACCGCGTCGCCCGCCTTCACGTACCACTTGGCGAGGGTCCCCTCCTCCATGGTCGGAGACAGGGCCGGCATGAGGATGTCGGTCATCGCTCCGCACCTACGTAGATGTCGGTGAAGAGCTCTGACGGGTCCGGCTCGGGCGAGATGCGGGCGAACTCGGCGGCGTCGGCGACGATGGCGCGGACCTCGGCGTCGATGGCCTTGAGCGCCGCCTCGTCGGCCCAGCCCTTCTCGATCAGGATTTCCTGGACGTGGTCGATGGGATCGCGGTTGCGGCGAACCTCCTCCACCTCCTCCCGGGTGCGGTACTTGGCCGGATCGCTCATGGAGTGGCCGCGATAGCGATAGGTCTTCATCTCCAGGATGTAGGGGCCCTGCCCCGTCCGGGCGTGCTCGGCGGCCCGGGCCGCAGCTTCATGGACCGCAACCACATCCATGCCATCGACCTCCTCGCCGGGGATGCGGAAGGAGGCGCCCCGCCGGTGGAGGTGGGTCTCGGAGGAGGACCGCTCGATGGAGGTGCCCATGGCGTACTGGTTGTTCTCGATCACGTAGACGACCGGCAGGCTCCAGAGCTCGGCCATGTTGAAGCTCTCGTAGACCTGGCCCTGGTTGGCCGCCCCGTCGCCGAAGAAGGCGAAGGCGACATTGCCATTGCCGCGATAGCTGTTGGCCAGGGCCAGCCCCGTGCCCAGGCTGACCTGGGCGCCGACAATGCCGTGGCCGCCATAGAATCCGGCCTCGGTGGAGAACATGTGCATGGAGCCGCCCTTGCCCCGGGACGAGCCCCCCGCCCGGCCGGTCAGCTCGGCCATGACCTCCCGCGGGTCCATGCCGCAGACCAGCATGTGGCCGTGATCGCGATAGCCGGTGATGACCTGGTCGCCCGGCTTGCGGACGGCCTGGATCCCGACGGCGATGGCCTCCTGGCCGATGTAGAGGTGACAGAACCCGCCGATCAGGCCCATGCCGTAAAGCTGGCCCGCCCGCTCCTCGAAGCGCCGGATCAACAGCATGTCGCGATACCAGGCCAGCAGGGGCTCCCGCTCAGGGCCCTGTGGGGCGGCAACCGCCTTGGTCTTGCGAGACTTTCCAGAAGCGGCGGCGCGCGCCATCAGTCACTCCCCAGAACGGTCCGGATTGGCCGGACGCCGGCCCTTCAGGGCCTGACCCGGATCACATAGTCCCTCGGATCGGTGAATCCCAGCAGGGCCCGGGCCCGCTCATCGAGAAGATCGGCGGAAATCGACTCATCCCTGAGCAGATGCGCCCGGGTTTCCAGCTCGGTGCGGCGCAGGGACAGGGCCGCCAGCTCGGCCTGACGGTCGACCAGGGCCTGGTCCCGCTCGCCCGTCGACAGTATGCCGCGCTCCCCCGTCAGGGCGTGAACGCCGAAATAGACGATCAGCAGGCCCAGGGCCGCCGTCGTCCAGTAGGTGCGAAGGGTCTGTAGCAAGGCGGTCCGCGACTCACCGTTTCCAAGGCCCCCACCCTTGGCCCCGCCGGATTAACTTTGCGTTTCCGGGGGCGAAGGACGGGCTGCTTTCGACCCCCTCCGGCCCGGGGTTCCACCCCGGTCCACCTCCCCCTTGGGGGAGGAATTAGGGAGCCAGGGGAGTTGTCGGTGAAGGCCGGTGAAGGGGTCTGCGGCACCTCGGTTGCCCCCCTCCGTCCCGGGGTTTCACCCCGGTCCACCTCCCCCTTGGGGGCGGAATTAAAAGGCCAATTGCTCCCCATCAGGGGGAGCTGTCGGCGAAGCCGACTGAGGGGGTCAGCTG
>CAIZKE010000136.1 GCA_903933475.1 uncultured Alphaproteobacteria bacterium
GCCGCAATCATCCTCAAGCCGAAAAAGACCTACAATCGGAGCACCCACGCCAGCGTCAGCTCGGGGAACTTCCTGCTTACCGGCTTCGTCGCTGGCGAGGGCGCGACAGTCGTATCCACCACGGGTGCCACCTACGACTCCGACCAGGTTGGCCCCCGGATTGTGACGGCAGGCTTGGCGCAGACGAGCTTCTCGGCCTCGGGCGGGACCCTGTTGTCGAACTACGATCTGCCGACCTCAGCCTCAGGCGCAGGGACCATCGAAAAGGCCGTCGTCCGGGTGACCGGGGTCCTGTCGGGCAACAAGACCTATGACGGCACGACTACGGCCAGCCTCGACATCTCCCAGGCCCTCCTGTTTGGCCAGGTCGTCGGCGACGCCGTCGCCCTCGACCTTTCCGCCGCCGGGGGGAACTACGCCTCGGCCAATGTCGGGGCCGGGCAGGTCATCACGACCACGGGCTTCGCCCTGACCGGCGCCTCCGCCGCCAACTATCATCTTGTCTACCCCCAGGGACTGAGCGGCAGCATCACCGCGCGTGGGGTCTCGATCGTCGGGCTCTCGGCGCAGAACAAGGTCTATGACGGGACCAACGTCGCCACCTTGAACCTGGCGGGCCTGACCCTCAGTGGCGTGATCGCCACGGACGTGGGCCAGGTCGCCCTGACGACGGGCGCCGCCAGCGGGACCTTCGAGACCGCCGACGCAGATTTGGGCCTGAGGGTCACAGCGTCCGGCTTCGGCCTCACCGGCGCAAAGTCGGGCAACTATGCGATCAGCGCGCCTACCCTGTTCGCCAACATCAGCCGCCGCCAGCTGACGGCGGCCATCAGCGGCAATCCGACCAAGGTCTACAACGCGACCTCGACTGCGAACGTCGACACGTCGGCCTATTCGCTTTCGGGCTTCGTGGCAGGTCAGGGTGCCACGCTGACCCCCAAGGCTACGGCCTATTACGACAGCGTCAACGCCGGCGCCCGGACGGTGAGCACCCTCATCGCCACCCCCGACATCTTGGCGAACGCCGGCACCCTGCTGACCAACTATATCCTGCCCACCTCGGCGACCGGCGTGGGCACGATCACCAAGGCCGCGGTGACCTTCAACATCGTCGGCAATCCGACCAAGGTCTACGACGCCAACACCGTCGCCACGCTTTCGCCCTCCAAATTCCAGGCTGTCGGCCTGATGGCGGCGGACACCCTTACCGTCACCCAGACCACCGGGACCTATGCCTCGGCGAATGTCGGCTCCTGGCTGGTGACGGCGGACCTGACCGGCAAGATCGCGGGCGCTGCCTCGCTGTTCACGAACTATACCTTCGCCACGTCGGCGACCGGCACCGGGTCGATCACCCGTGCGCCCCTGACGGAGGGCGGACCTGGCCTGCTCAACCTCAATGGCCAGCTCGTCGGCAATCCCACCAAGGTCTACGACGGCACCGACGCAGTCTCCGGCCTGACCTCGGCCAACTTCGTCCTCACGGGCCTGCAGGGCACCGACACCATCCAGGTCGTCAAGACGACCGGCGTGTTCGAGAACGTCAATGCGGGCGTCCAGCGCATCCGGGTCGACCTCAACAGCAATTCGCTGACGACGACGGATTATGTTGCCGGGGCGGGCACGCTTCTCAGCAACTACGTTTTGCTCTCGGAGATCTTCGGCAACGGCACCATCACGCCCAAGCCGATCTCCGCGGGCCTCACGGGCGACCCCACCAAGACCTACAACGGCAGCAATGTCGCGGTGCTGACCAGCGCCAACTACGTCTTTACCGGCCTTGTGGGTTCAGACTCCATCATCGTCGGCCAGGCCGCCCAGGCCTTCTATGACTCGGCCAATGCCGGTGCGCGCAGCGTCACCGTCACCCTGAGGGAGACCGACCTCCAGGGTGCTGGCTCCACGCGGCTTTCCAACTACATCATCCCTGGGACGGTGACCGGGTCGGGGACGATCCTGAAGGCACCTCTTCGGCTGTATGACTACGTCGCCAACAGCAAGACCTACGACGGGACAAACGTCGCCAGCCTCGACTTTTCCCAGGCCACGCTCTTCGGTGCCGTGACCGGCGACGTGGTCACCCTGAACCCGGCCGCCGCAACGGGGACCTTCGCCACCAGCAATGCGGGCTCCGGGATCGGGGTCA
>CAIZKE010000137.1 GCA_903933475.1 uncultured Alphaproteobacteria bacterium
GACTGAGGGGGTCAACGGCGCCTCAGCTGACCCCCTCCGGCCCGCTGCAAGGTCCACCTCCCGCTGATGGGGAGGAATCAGAAGGGGTTGAAGAGCGCCCGGGCCCGGTCCTCGAAGCAGGTGAGCAGCCGGCCCGCAGCCCGGTCGAAATTCCCCGCCAGCAAGCCCTGGAGCAGGCGGCTCCTGAACTCGAAGTCGATGTCGAAGTCGATCCGGGTCCCCCCGTCCTGGGGAACGAAGTCCCAGCGGTTTCGAAGCCGGCGGAAGGGCCCCGAAATCAGGTCCACATCGATCCGCCTGAGCGTGGGGTCGCGCCGCACCCGGGTCGAGAAGGTCTCCCGCATGGGTCCGAAGGCCACCTGGACCTCGGCGTCCATTCCATCGGTGCCGTCGGACTCCGTCCGGGCGTTCCAGGTCCGCAGGGCCAGCACCCAGGGGACGAACTCCGGATAGCGGTCCACATCGCCCACCAGGCCGAACAGGGCGTCCGGCGAAAAGGGGGACTGGCGGGAAATCCGGTGGCGCAAGCCCGCCTACCCCGCCCGGGCCCGCCGCGCCGCCTTCAGCCGCGCGAAGTCCTCGCCCGCATGGTGCGAGGACCGGGTCAGGGGGCTGGCAGAGACCATCAGGAAGCCCTTGGCCCGCGCCGCCTCCTCGTAACCCCGGAATTCATCGGGGTGCACAAACCGCTCCACCGCCGCGTGCTTGCGGGTGGGCTGCAGATATTGGCCAAGGGTCAGGAAATCGACGCCCGCCGAGCGCATGTCGTCCATGACCTGGAGCACTTCCTCCCGGGTCTCGCCCAGGCCCACCATCAGGCCCGACTTGGTGAAGGCCTCGGGATCAGCCTCCTTCACCCGCTCGAGCAGGCGCAGGGAGTGATAGTAGCGGGCGCCGGGCCGGATGGACGGATAGAGGCGCGGCACGGTCTCCAGGTTGTGATTGAAGACGTCCGGGCGGGAGGCGATCACCTCCAGGGCCGCCTCCACCGGCTTGCGAAGGAAGTCCGGAGTCAGGATCTCCACCGTCGACCCCGGGGCCCGGGCGCGGATTTCCCGGACCACGGCGGCGAAATGCGCCGCGCCGCCGTCGGCCAGGTCGTCCCGGTCGACCGAAGTGATGACCACATGCTTCAAGCCCATCTTCGCCACCGCCTCGGCCACGCGGGCGGGCTCCGTCGCATCCAGGGGCTCAGGGCGGCCAGTGGCCACATTGCAGAAGGCGCAGGCCCGGGTGCAGACCTCGCCCATGATCATCATGGTGGCGTGGGACTGGGTCCAGCATTCGCCGATATTGGGGCAGGCCGCCTCCTCGCAGACGGTCACCAGGCCGTGGGCCTTCACGATGGCCCGGGTGGCGGCATAGCCCTCCGACCCGGGCGCACGCACCCTCAGCCAGTCGGGCTTGCGCAGGACAGGCGTGTCCGGGCGGTTGCGTTTTTCCGGGTGCCGGGGACGCGGGCCCTGGCGGGTGTCGATCACGGTGGCCATGCCCCTAAATCAGCCCTTCGGCGATCCGGATCAAGCGCCCCTGACCATCACGGACTGTAACGCGCCTTTTCATTCCTGTGAGGCGTGACTACCTTCGACCTCGACAGAACAGGCGGGGAGACGGCGAATGGGCAAGCTGGGCGATCACCTCTATGGCGGCGGAACCATTTTCAGCGCCCTGGTGGAGGCAAGGACAACCTTTGGCCCGAAGAAGCTGATCCTGGAGGACCAGGACCGCAACCCGCTCAGCTACACCGACCTGTTGCGCTCCGCCTTCGCCCTGGGTCGCCGGATCGCCGCCGTCACGGAAAAGGGCGAAAGGGTCGGGGTCATGCTGCCGGCGAGTTCGGCGGGGGTGGTGACCTTCTTCGCCCTGCACGCCTTCGGCCGCGTCCCGACCATGCTCAACTTCACCTCGGGCATCCGCAACCTCAAGGCCGCCTGCCAGCTGGCCGGCGTGAAGCGCGTCCTCACCGCCAACAAATTCATTGAACAGGGCCAGCTGCACGACCTGGTCGACGCCCTCGAGACCGTCGCCACCGTCACCTATCTTGAGGATGTCCGGGAAAAGGTCGGCCTGGTGGACAAGGTCTTCGCCGCGGCGGCCGGTGCCCTGCCCCAGCAATTTGCCGCCTCGGCCCAGCCGACGGACATCGGGGTCATCCTCTTCACCTCGGGCAGCTTCGGTGTGCCCAAGGCGGTCGTCCTGACCCAGGAAAACCTGATCGCCAACGTCGCCCAGGTGTCGACCTTCATCGACATCGATCCGGACTGGGTGATGTTCAATCCCCTGCCGATCTTCCATTCCTTCGGGCTGACCGGGGGTATTCTCCTGCCCCTGCTGACCGGGATGAAGGTGTTCGAGTATCCCTCCCCCCTCCACGTCAAGCAGATCCCGCCCCTCATCAAGGACACCGGGGCAGCCATCCTGCTGGCGACCGACACCTTCATCAACCAATACGCGCGGGCCAGTGACAACGACGAGCTTTCAGGCCTGAAGTTTATTGTCGCAGGTGCTGAAAAGGTTCGGGAAGAGACCCATAACATGATCCAGGCTCGCTTTGGCGGGGTTCCGGTCATGGAGGGTTATGGTGCCACCGAGGCGGCGCCGATCATCTCCATCAACCGCCCTGGAGACAACCGCCGCGGCACGGGTGGGGGATTGATGCCCGGCATGGAAGCGCGCCTGGAACCCGTAGAGGGCATCACGGGCGGCGGAAGGCTCCTGGTCCGCGGAGCTAACGTCATGGCAGGCTACCTGCGTCCCGACGGCACGCTGGATGCGCCCGTTGATGGCTGGCTCGACACGGGGGACATTGTCAGCCTGAGCGACGACAACTGGATCACTATCCTGGGCCGCGCAAAACGCTTCGCCAAGATTGGCGGGGAAATGGTCTCCCTGACCGCCGCCGAGGACCTGGTCCTGTCCCTCTGGCCCGACAACCGCCACGCTGTCATCGCCATGCCCGATCCCAAGAAGGGCGAGCGGCTGATCCTCTTTACCGACCGCGCCGACGCCGCCGCGACCGCCATCATCGAACATGCCCAGTCCCTGGGCGCCCCCGAGATCGCCGTGCCCCGCAAGATCGTGAAGGTGCCGGAGATCCCGGTCCTTGGCACCGGCAAGACCGACTACGTGACCATCCAGCGCCTGGCGGAGGTCGAGGGCAGAAGGGCGGCGTAGAGCCCGCCTCAATGTCTCGCCTAGGTGGAGGTGGCGCGCACAGCGCGTCTGAGGGCGCCAGCTGAGCCGCAGCAGACCCCCTCACCGACCTTCGGTCGGAGCTCCCCCTGAGGGGGAGCAATGGGCCTTGTCATTCCTCCCCATCAGGGGGAGGTGGACCGGGGCATTGCCCCGGGCCGGAGGGGGTCTCCGGAGGCGCCGCCCCTGCCCCTGTAGCGCCCGTCTCGACGGTGACACCCGGATTGCAGGTGGTTCCAGTCGTCCTCGACTGGCGTTTCCGCACCCGTCACCGCATGTGCGCCGATCGCAACAGGGTCGCGCTCCAGTCCGGCAGCTCCCGTAAGGCCCGGGCGACCGAAACGAGGCTCGAGCCGACTTCGCTCTGGGTCATGTCCCGGGCGGACCGGTGAAACGAAAGACCCTCCGCCACGAAGATGGGATTGATGAATCCCGCCGCCGGAAACCCTGGCGGCGGCGTATCAACATGCTGGACATGCTCGAACCCCAGCGGCCTGAGCGCACCCAGTCGCCAGCCACACTCCTCCAGCACCTCCCGCCTCACCGCCTCCTCGACGGTCTCACCCGGCTCCAGACGCCCCCCTGGCGTGATGTGGCGATAGCCATCGCGCTCCCGCACCACAACGACGGCCCGGCGCCGCAACACCAGGGCCCGCGCTGACCGGACCAGGGCCACCGGCAGGGCTCGATCCGAGACGTAGGTCCGCGCCACCACAGGTGCGTGGACATAGTTCCCCCTCCGCTCGGCGACGGGCGTCAGGTCGGCCAGCGACGCGGCTCAGGCCTCGGCCTGAGCCATGACTGCAGGCGTCAGGGTCAACGCAGGATCCAGAAGGCGCAGAGGCCGGCGGCGAAGACCCAGTCATAGACCGCACACATGGGCGGGTACCAGGACGGCAGCCTCGTAGAGATCTGGCGGTGGTGGAGTAGGTCCCACACCCCATGCAGCCCGTAAGCGGCCGGGATGAACCAGGGGCTCCAGACCAATCCCGCCAGCGCAAAGGCCAGGAAGGCCAGGGCCGCCAGCCCCTCTATCGCCAGGATCTGCGCCCGGCCGTCCTGGAGCGCAAAGCCGGCGTAGATGCCCGCCACCAGGCCAAGGATGATGGCGGCGAACTGGATTGAAACGGCGTCCGTAAGCAGCAGGTGAACCGGCAGGCTGAGGAGGGAGAGCACCGCGCCCGCCATGGCCGGATGTCGGGTGAGACCTGCCGCCAGTCTTGAGATCATTTGTTCCTCCTGCGCCGCCCAGCGCGCCGGCCCCCAACTCTCAGGTGTGCAGGGCCCGGCCGAAGGCGTCCAGGGCCGCTTCGTGCATGCCCTCGCTGATCGTCGGGTGCGGGAAAACCGTGGCGAAGAGGTCGGCCTCGGTGGCTTCCAGGGTCATGGCCAGGGCGTAGCCCTGGATCATCTCCGTGACGTCGGCACCGATCATGTGGGCACCGACCAGGGCCCCCGTGGCGGCGTCAAACACCGTCTTGATGAAGCCTTCGGTATGGCCTGCGGCGATGGCCTTGCCGTTGGCGCGCAAGGGGAAGCGGCCGACCTTCACGGCCAGGCCCTGGCCCTTCGCCTGGGCCTCCGTCAGCCCCACGGAGGCAATCTGGGGCGAGGCGTAGGTGCAGCCGGGAATGGGGGCTGTCAGGCCGTTGGGTGCCTGGCCGGCGATGTGTTCAACGCAGTGGACGCCCTCGTGGCTGGCCTTGTGCGCCAGCCAGGGCGGACCGGCCAGGTCGCCGATGGCCCACAGCCCGGGAATGCCGGTGGCGCCGTGGGAATCCGTGACCACGTGGGTCCGCTCGACCTTCACGCCCAGGGCCTCCAGCCCCAGGCCCTCGACATTGCCGACAATGCCCACGGCGACGATGGCGACCTCGGCCTTCAGGGTCTCGGGTGCGCCGCCCGCCTCGACGGTGAGTTCGATGCCCTTGCCGCTGCGGGCGAGGCGCCGGACCGAGGCGCCGGTGCGGAAGGTGATCCCCCGGGCCTCGAAGGCCTTCTGCGCCGCCGCTGACACCTCCTCGTCCTCCACGGGCAGGATGCGCGGCAGGGCTTCGATCACTGTCACTTCTGAGCCCAGGGCCCTGTAGAAGCTGGCAAATTCGATCCCGATGGCGCCAGAGCCGACGACCAGGAGGGAGGTCGGGACCCGGTCAGGCACCATGGCCTCGCGATAGGACCAGACCCGCTCGCCGTCGGGGGCCAGGCCCACGTCCGGCAGGATCCGCGCCCGGGCGCCCGTGGCCAGGATGACGTTGGCGGCCTTCAGGACCTGTTCGCCCCCGGCCTTCAGGGCCACCCGGACCACCGGCGCCGGAGCGCCCGGCTCCAGGCGCGCCTCGCCCTCGATGACCGTGACCTTGTTCTTCTTCATCAGGAAGGCGACGCCGGCGTTCAGCTGGCCCGCCACCTTGCGGGACCGCGCGACCACGGCCCCGAGGTCGAAGCTCACCTTCTCGGCGCGCAGGCCATAGTCCTCAAGATGCCCAAGGGTTTCAAAGGCTTCCGCCGACTTCAGCAGGGCCTTGGTGGGGATGCAGCCCCAGTTCAGGCAGACCCCGCCCAGCTTGTCGCGCTCGACAATGGCAGTTCTCAGGCCCAGCTGGGCCGCGCGGATGGCGGCCACATAGCCACCAGGGCCAGCGCCGACGACGACAAGGTCAAAGTCCACGGCAGCCTCCCTAGACGATCATGGTGACGGGCTCTTCAATCAGGGCCCGGAAGGCGGCCAGCCAGCGGGCGCCGATGGCGCCGTCGATGACCCTGTGGTCACAGGTCAGGGTCACAGTCATCAGTGTACGGATGATGACCTGTCCGTCCCGGACCACGGCCCTCGCTTCACCTGCGCCCACCGACAGGATGGCGCCCTGGGGCGGATTGATGATCGAGCCGAACTGGCGGATGCCGAACATGCCCAGGTTGGAGATCGAGAAGGTACCACCCTGGAATTCCTCGGGTTTGAGCTTCCGGTTGCGCGCCCGCTCGGCCAGGTCCTTCGCCTCCTGCGCGATCTCCGCCAGCCCCTTCTGCTCGGCCTTGCGGAGGATGGGGGTGATCAGTCCGCCGTCGACGGCCACGGCCATCGAGATATCCGCATGCCGGTGCAGGGCGATCCCCTCGGGCGTGAAAGAGGCGTTGGCCTCCGGGACCTGCTTCAGGGCCAGGGCGGCGGCCTTGATGACCAGGTCGTTGACGCTGACCTTGATCCCCCGGGGCTCCAGGAGGCTGTTGATCCGTGACCGGGCGGCCAGAAGCGCCTCGATCTCCACATCAATTGTCAGGGGGAAGTGCGGGATATCCCGCGCACTTTCGGTCAACCGGCGGGCCACAGTACGACGCATGCCGTCCAGGGGAACGAGGGTATAGCTGTCCTCGGGATAGCCCAGCTGGGCGAGGCTGGCGGCAGGAGCGGGGGTGGGAACCGGCGATGGGATAGCCACCTTCGCAGGGCCCGGAGCCGTGGCGGCGGCCTCCACGTCGGCGCGGATGATCCGGCCGTGCGGCCCGGATCCGGTGAGGGTCGCCAGGTCCAGCCCCCGCTCGGCGGCCAGGCGCCGCGCCAGGGGAGACGCCAGGATCCTCTTGGAACCCTCTGGGATTACGGCTTTTTCCACGGTATTGGAAGGCGTGGTCATAACAGGTGCCGCAACGGGAACAGGCGCCGGCGCGGGCGCTGTGACGGCAGGAGAGTCCTCGCCTGACAGCCGGGCAATGGGGGTGTTGACCTTCACCCCCTCGGTTCCCTCGGCCACCAGCAGGGCTTCGATGACGCCCTCGTCCACCGCCTCGACCTCCATGGTCGCCTTGTCGGTCTCGATCTCGGCGATAAGGTCACCGGATCGAACGGA
>CAIZKE010000138.1 GCA_903933475.1 uncultured Alphaproteobacteria bacterium
TGACCCCCTCAGTCGGCTTCGCCGACAGCTCCCCCTGATGGGGAGCAATGGGCTCTCTAATTCCTCCCCCAAGGGGGAGGTGGACCGGGGCGAGGCCCCGGGCCGGAGGGGGTCTGCGGCGACAGGGATTGACCCCCTCAGTCGGCTGCGCCGACAGCTCCCCCTTGGGGGAGCAATTGGCCTTTTAATTCCTCCCCCAAGGGGGAGGTGGACCGGGGCGAGGCCCCGGGCCGGAGGGGGTCAACGGCCCCTCAGCAGACCCCCTCAGTCGGCTTCGCCGACAGCTCCCCCTTGGGGGAGCAATTGGCGCCCTAATTCCTCCCCCAAGGGGGAGGTGGACCGGGGCAAGGCCCCGGGCCGGAGGGGGTCTCCTGCGCCGCAGCCGCTCTCCTCCGCCCGCCCCGCTGGACGTCGGCGCGAGGGCCTGTCAAACCTGTTTCCAGGCGGCACGGACCGCTGACCGGGGGGAGAGACATCATGACCATTGAGATTCACGGGACCTGCGATCCCCGTTTCGAGGCCGTGCGCGGCGCCTTCTCCGGCAACTTCGAGTCCGGCCTCGACGTCGGCGCCAGCTTCGCCGCCACTCTCGAGGGGGAGATGGTGGTCGACCTCTGGGGCGGGTTCGCCGACCCCGGCAAGACCCGGCCCTGGGAGGCGGACACCCTGGTCAACGTCTACTCCACGACCAAGACCATGACCGCCCTCACCGCCCTCCTGCTGGCCGACCGCGGAGATCTCGACTTCCACGCCCCGGTGGCGAAGTACTGGCCGGAGTTCGCCCAGAACGGCAAATCCGCCGTCACCGTCGCTCAGCTCATGGCCCATTCCTCCGGCCTCTCCGGCTGGAAGGAGCCCCTCGCCAAGGCCGACCTCTACGACTGGGACAAGGTCACCACCCTGCTCGCCGCCCAGGCGCCCTTCTGGGAGCCGGGAACGGCCCCCGGCTATCATGCCCTGACCCAGGGCTACCTGGTGGGCGAGGTGGTCCGCCGCATCACCGGCCGCTCCCTCGGGACCGTCTTCCGGGAGGAGATCGCCGAGCCCCTCGGCGCCGACTTCCACATCGGCCTGCCCGCCAGCGAGGACGCCCGGGTCGCCGAGCTGATCCCGCCCCCGCGGGGTGGCGCCATCGGCGACGGCCCCATGTCCGAGCTCACCGCCAACATGTCCAACAATCCCGGCATCGACGTCCGCGAGACCCGCACCCGGGCCTGGCGCGGTGCAGAGATCCCCGCTGCCGGCGGCCAGGGCAACGCCCGCTCCATCGCCCGGGTCCACTCCATCCTCGCCAATGGCGGCGAGGTGGACGGCCGGCGCTATCTCTCCGAGGCCGGGTGCCGCCGGGCCCTGGAGCTGCAGGTCGAGGGTCAGGACCTGGTCCTCAACACCCCCGCCCGCTTCGGCCTGGGCTTTGGCCTGGCCGGCGGCGTCCTGCCCACCCCCAACGCCAGCGTCCTCTACTGGGGCGGCTACGGAGGTTCCCTGGCGGTCATTGACATGGAGAACCGGGCGGCCTTCGGTTACGCCATGAACCGGATGGAATCAACCACAACGGGCGATGTCCGGGGCCTCGGCCTGGTCATGGGCATGTGGGGTGCCCTGGCGGGCTGACGAAGGAAAAGAACATGAGCGTTGACGTCCACGGGACCTGCGATCCCCGTTTCGAGAGCGTCCGGCGAACCTTCGCCGGCAACCTGGAGAGCGGGGCTGACGTCGGCGCCGCCTTCGCCGTCACGATGAACGGCGAGATGGTCGTCGACCTCTGGGGGGGCTGGGCCGATCCGGGAATGACCCGCCCCTGGGAGAGGGACACCCTGGTCAACGTCTACTCCACGACCA
>CAIZKE010000139.1 GCA_903933475.1 uncultured Alphaproteobacteria bacterium
TCAAGCGCCCGAGCGAACAGCACCAGAAGGAACTGGGCGAGCCGATCTTCGCGCCGGATGGCAGGCACGTCTACTTCACCCGGAACACCACGCCGGGTCCGATTTTCCAGTACGCACAGGACAGCAACAGCGCGCTGTTCGCGATCGATCGCTATGACCTCGAGACCGGCAAGACCGAGAGCGTGATCGGCGGCGAAGGCGGCGCCGTGCGCCCCACGCCTTCGCCCGATGGCAAGAAGATCGCCTATGTCCGCCGCGAGGCGACCCAGCCGCGGCTCTATGTCCGCGACCTGGCCACGGGCGAGGATCGCAAGGTCTATGACGCCCTCGACATGGACATGCAGGAAACCTGGGCCGTGACCGGCGTCTATCCCAACATGGCCTGGACCCCGGATTCGGGCAGTGTCGTGATCTGGGCCGGCGGCAAGCTCAACCGGGTCGATCTGGCCACGGGCAAGGCCACGGTCATTCCCTTCAGGATCGCCGACACACGCGGCGTGATCGATCCCCCGCGTCCGGCCGTCGCAGTGGCACCGGACAGCTTCGAGACCCGGATGCCGCGGGGGGCCAGTGTCTCGCCCGATGGCAGGTCGGTGGTGTTCGAGACCCTCGGCAAGCTGTGGATCAAGCCGATGGCGGGCGGCGAACCGCGCCGCCTGACCCGAGATGAGGCCGCGATGGAGGCCTATCCCTCCTGGTCGGCCGACGGCAAGACGCTGGTTTATGTCCGCTGGACCGACGCGGGCCTGGGTGAAGTGCGAACCCATTCCGCCAGCGGCGGCAAGTCCTCAACCCTCACCCCCGCCGGCCATTATGCCCGTCCGCGCTTCTCGCCCGATGGGAAGATCGTGGTCTTCGAGAAGGACCGCGGTGGCTATCTTTCCAGCCCGCGTGGCTCGGCCGAACCTGGCGTGTACCGTGTGGCGGCAACCGGCGGCCAGGTGACCCGCATCACCGACACTGGCGGCAATCCCCAGTTCGGGGCCGCCAGTGACCGTGTCTTCGTGGTGGAAGGCGATGCCAAGGAGAGCCGCCTGGTCAGCCTCGACCTCAATGGCGAGGCGCGCCGCGTCCATGCCAAGGGTGAACTCGTCAACGATTACCGCGTCTCACCGGATGGCAAGTTCCTGGTCTTCCGCCAGAACTACCAGGCCTTCGTCACCCCGATGGTTCCCGGTGGCCAGGACGTCTCGCTCTCCACCAAGGGCGGCGCCCTGCCGGTCGTGAGGGTCAGCGGCGACGGTGCTGACTGGATCCACTGGAGCGAGGGCGGCAAGCGCCTGAACTGGTCGCTCGGCCCCACGGTGTTCAGCGCCGACCGGGCCGCCTTGTTCGCCGACGCCCCGCTGGCCAAGGGTGCCAAGCCCCCGACCTTCGAGCCGCCCAAAAGTGGTGTTTCGCTCTCCATGCGGATCACCGCAGACAAGCCCAAGGGCAGCCTCGCGATTGTCGGCGCGCGGGTGGTCACCATGAAGGGCGTGGATGGCGGCGTCATCGACGATGGCGTTGTGCTGATCGAGCGCGACCGGATCAAGGCCGTAGGCCGGCGCGGCGAGGTGGCGATCCCGGCGGGAACGCCGACGCTCGACGCCAGGGGCAAGACCGTGATCCCGGGCCTGATCGACGCCCACGCCCACGGACCCTACGGAATCGACGAGATCACCCCCCAGGCCAATTGGGCGGAAATGGTCAACCTGGCGCTGGGGGTGACCACCCGGCACGATCCCTCGAGTAGCGCCCGCACGGTCTTCCCGGCGCTGGAAATGGTACGCGCCGGCAAGATCCTGGGCCCGCGCTCCTTCTCGACCGCCGAGATCGTCTATGGCGCCCGCCAGTCGGGCGTCTACGCCCAGATCGACAGTTATGAGGACGCCCTGGCCCATGTCCGCCGTCTCAAGGCCCAGGGCGCACACAGCCTGAAGAACTACAACCAGCCGCGCCGCGACCAGCGCCAGCAGGTCACAGCGGCGGCTCTGGCCGAAGGGATGCGCTCGGTGGCCGAGGGCGGATCGCTCTTCGGGCTCGACATGACCCTGATCGCCGATGGCAACACCACGGTTGAGCACAACCTGCCGCTCGGCGTGTTCTACGAGGACGTGCTGCAGTTCTTCAGCCAGTCGAAGACGGGTTACACCCCGACCCTGGTGGTGACCTATGGTGGCCCGGCGGGCGATCCCTACTGGCGCGCCCACACCGAGGTCTGGAAGCACCCGTTGCTCCGCAGTCACCAGCCCGCCGCGATCCTGACCGCCGCCAATGCCCGCCGCGAGATCGCCCCGGAAGGTGACTACAAGGACGACGACAGCGCCCGCGAAGCCGCCAAGCTGGCCCGGCGCGGCGTACCGGTCTCGATCGGCGCGCATGGCCAGGAACCCGGCATCGCCGCGCACTGGGAACTGTGGTCCTTCGCCCGGGGGGGGATGAGCCCGGTCGAGGCGCTGCGCGCCGGCACGATCGAGGCCGCCCGTAGCCTGGGCTACGACGCTGACATCGGCAGCCTGGAGCCAGGCAAGCTGGCTGACCTGGTCGTGCTCGACGCCGACCCGACCCAGGACATCCGTAACTCCGACAAGATCAGCAAGGTCATGATCGGCGGCCGTCTGCTCGACGCCACCACCCTCAACGAGGAGGTGACCGGCACCCGCAAGCGTCCGGCCTACTGGTGGGAGGGCGCGGAAGGGGCCCAGGGCTACACAGGCCCGGCGGGTGGCGGCGCCGGCGCCCACGCCGATCAGGATGATGGGTGAACCGAAAGACGGCGATGACCTATCCTGCCCGGGGTAGGTCCATCCTCACCACCTGAACCGACGGTGCGGACTCCATCTGGCTTGAAGGGGTTCCTTGCCAGTGACATTGAGGCTTTGGCGGGAGAGACCACTTGGCCATTCAGGACGAAGACTTCCGCCGGCAGTCCGACCGGTCGGTGGACAATCTCAGGTCCCTTTACGCCGTGCTCTTCGGCCTGAGCTTTGGCCTCACCCTCACCGGGACCTACGACAAGGTCCATGGGGCCTTGGTTGGACAGAGCTATGATGGCGGCAGTCTCGCCCTCCATGGGTTGGTGACCCTGTCCTTCGTCGTCACCCTCAGCCTCTTCCACTACCAGATCGACCGCTACATGGACGTGGTCTACCGGCGCACCGGGCTCCGGGAGGTCCGGCCTCCGATCTTCCTGCTCGACCTCGTCCGGGGGCTCCTGGCCATGGCGCCCATTTACCTGGTGGCCCAGTCCCTCGGGGCGGTGCCCTTCCGGCAGGTCGGCTTTACCTGGTACGTGTTGGCCGCCTCGCTCTTCCTTGTGTCCAACACCCTGTTCCTGTCCTGGCCCGGCCCCCGGCGCAGGCTGGCGAGCGGCGAGGCTCCCGATCCCGTGGATGCGCGCATGGATGCGCTCCGGGTCTTCTGGCTGCTTCTCAACAGCACCTGCATGCTGCTGCTCTTCACCATCTACCACCTGTTCCGCGCCGCCGGGGAAGTCTGCCCGGCGCGGGGCGAGGTCGGGCTTCAGGTCGGGTTCGTTGCCGCCTTCGCGCTGGTGCTCCTGGCCCGGGACATGGTGGACATTTCCCAGTCCTGGCCAGTCCTCCACCCCGCCACACCCGGATCGGAATCTACGGCGCCGGGTCGGATTCTGGTCTGGCTGGCACGCCCGGACCGCCGCCGCTGGATCCGCGCCGCGGCCATCGTCCTGGCCATTGCGACGATCGCCCTCGCGGCCAATGCCAGGCTTCTCGACATCCTCGCCGTCACCCGGAACTGCATCACGCCCTGAAGCCCGTCAGGGCCCTGACGGGCGCCCAGCATTCAGGTCCTGGAGTGCGCTTTTCAGTCTCTGGTCGTAGTCCGCCGGGAATGAGAGGATGCCGGTCTTCGGGTCCCGCACCAGGCCGCGGACCTCTGGCTGCAGGCGGTACATCAGCTTCACCATGAGGTCGCTGGAGACCCAGGGACTACCGCGGAAATATCCATGCCCGTTCCCGGCTGAGATGTCCGGGGCGGCGGAGACGTCGATGTAGGAAATCCGGTCCTGGCGGTTCTTGAGGAGGTTGGCGAGGGGCACCGGGACCTTGTCGGGGGGCAGGGCTTCCCCAAGTCGCTCATGTCCCGTGATCTTCTCGGAGATCTGCAGGGCCTGGTCCTGTTTAGAGGCGTAGATGATCAGGTGCCGCGAGACGTCCAGGACGCCGTCGGCCAGGTAGGCGCCGAAGACCGACCGGTCGACGTCGCTCGA
>CAIZKE010000140.1 GCA_903933475.1 uncultured Alphaproteobacteria bacterium
CCTCCCCCTGATGGGGAGGAATTAGAATGCCAATTGCTCCCCCAAGGGGGAGCTCCGACCGAAGGTCGGTGAGGGGGTCAACGGCCTCTCAGCAGACCCCCTCCGTCGCGCTGCGCGCGCCACCTCCCCCTGATGGGGAGGCACTAGAGATCTTGTCAGTTGGCGGGGGTCAGGCCAGCCCGCTCGAAGGCGCCGCGCAGCTTGTCACTCACCACCACGCCAGGCGGGGTGGTGGCGCCCTCCATCACCGCCGTGAAGACCAGGTCGGGCTGGCCGGGGACAGGCCCCGCCGCCCAGGCGACGGAGCGGCTGCGGTCGCGGTTGGAGGGGCAGGAGGCCTGGATCACGGCGCCTTCCCGGCCTGCCGCCTTCAGGAGCGCGCCGACGTCACGGGCATCTGTCCCGTTGCAGGCGGGCCAGACCTTTCCGCAGACCCCCGGGCTCCCATAGGTCCAGACCACCCGGCCGCTCCCCGCCTGGCCGACCAGGACGCAGGTGTTGGGATCGCCAATCGCCTCCCCGACGGCCTGTTCCAGCATAAGCGGGTCCACGCCCTTGGGCAGGGGCGGCGCGCAGGCGGCGGTCAGGCCGACGGCGGCGAAGGCGGCGGCGAGGGCGGGACGGAACAGGGACATGATCGACCTCCGGAGGGAGTGCCATCCTATCCCGCTTCTGGCCCCGAGGCGACGCCGCGCTTGACGCTCCGCACGCCGGACGGGACAACAGGTTCCGAAGTCAGATGGGCACGATGCCCAGCGGGAGGACGACCATGGACATGAACCTCATCAACCGGATCCCCGGCGCCCTGCAGGGCGTTGTGGAGGCCGGCGACCTGTCGGGCTTCGTCACCCTGATCTGGCGCAAGGGCGAGATCGTCCAGCTCAACACCCTGGGCAAGCGCGACATCGCCGCCGACAAGCCCATGACCCGGGACACGATGTTCCGCATCGCCTCCATGACCAAGCCCCTGACCTCGGTCCTGGCCCTCATGCTGATGGAGGAGGGCCGGCTGAAGCTGGACGACCCGATCACCAAGTGGGCGCCGGAATTCTCGGGCATGAAGGTGCTGAAGTCGGCCACCGGTCCGCTGGACGAGGTGGTCGACGCCCCCCGCGACATCACGGTGGAGGACCTTCTGACCCACCGCTCGGGCCTGGCCTACGGCTTCACCTCCATGGGCCCCATCGCCCACGCCTATCATGAGGTTCTGGGCCCGCCCCTGGGCAATCCGCACGGGCCGGACATGTGGCTGGAGCGGCTGGCTGGGCTGCCCCTGACCTACGCCCCCGGCGAGCGCTTTCACTACAGCCACGCCACGGACGTCCTGGGCTTCCTGGTCGGCCGCGTCGCCGGCACCCCCTACCAGGATTTCCTGAAGTCGCGGATCCTCGAGCCCCTTGGCATGACCGACACCGATTTCTGGTGCCCGCCTGAGAAGCGCGACCGGATGGCCAAACTCTACAAGGCCGAGGACGGCGCGCCCCTGAAGGACGTCTCCTTCGTGCACGAAGACCATCCGCCGGCCTTCTGCGCGGGCGGCGGTGGCCTGATTTCCACCGTCGACGACTACCTGACCTTCGCCCGGCTGATGCTGAACCGGGGCGAGCTGAACGGTGTGCGGCTGATCCGCGAGGACACCTTCGACCTCATGGCCTCGAACCGGCTGACCCCGGAGCAGCGCGAGATTCCCTTCATGGGCATCCCCTTCTGGATGGGCCAGGGCTTCGGCCTGGGGCTCTCGGTCATCACCGACCCGGAGAAGCAGGCCTGGATGGGCGCTGGCTCGACCGGCGCCTTCGGCTGGCCGGGCGCCTTCGGCACCTGGTGGCAGGCTGACCGCGAGGAGGACATGATCCTCATCTACCTGATCCAGAACTCCATGGAGCTGGGACCGGAGTCCGCCAGCCAGGTGGCCACCGGCCAGCGCATGGGTGCCCGGGCCGCCCTGCCCATCTTCCAGAAGCAGGCCTACGCCGCCCTGGGCAAGGGCCCGGCCCTGGTCTGAGCCGGATCAGCGACCGTCCGGACCCGTGACCTCCAGGCCGCGGGCCTCCAGCTTGCGGATGACCCCCTCCTCGGCGACCATACTGGAGATGTCGACGAGGGCGACGCTGTGGCCGGGAGTCTTCAGAGCCTCGGCGATCAGCCGGGTTTGGTCATCGGCGAAGGCACGCCAGTACTGCGGCCCACCGTTCAGCAGCAGGATACAGCCCTCGAAGGTCCGTGGACCGCTGAGGGCGGCGGCGACATCGCCCCGCGCCCAGCCCTCAGCCACGGTATAGGGGCGGGCGAGCTCCACCGACCGGACGGCGGCGGAGAGACAGGTCGTTTCCAGGGCCGGGTCCGTGTTCGAGAACACCTGCGAGACCATGTCGTTGCCATTTCGGGTGGGCCCCGCGACGCGAGGCATCTTCGCCTTGCGCGCGGCCTCGAGGATGTCCTCCCCGGGATATACCCAGCCCTCGGGGATGGAATCTGTCATGAGCATCAATGAGGCTTGGATGGGCGTCCACTCGCTATATCGGCCCGCCGGCTGGCCCAGCTTTTCTCGAGCGGCGACGAACCGGGACCGGAGTGGGTCCTCGAGCCGGGTCTCCAGGGGAATATCAGACAACCGGCTGCGGTACGTGAACCCGACGCGGTCGGCGAGGATCAGGCTGTTGGCCCCCTTCAGCCGACGGTCGAGCCAGCGTCGGTCCCAGGCCGGCTTCGGAGGGATCCGGCCGTTGGGCATGCCCAGGATGTAGACGGTGGAGTCCCCGTCCGTCACCACCCACCAGGCGGGC
>CAIZKE010000141.1 GCA_903933475.1 uncultured Alphaproteobacteria bacterium
CTATGGCGGCCTGGCTTGCTTCTTCTCCTGGCTCTTCCGGCGGGAACTCTCACCCTGGCGCTATGTCTCCACACCCGACGCCCTGGTGCTGGCGCGGATCGCCCTGCTGACCGCAGCCAGCTTCCTGCTCCTTTTCTTCGCCGCCGACCGGGCACTCAGTCTGAGCCGGGCCGTGCTTGCTCTGGCTCCGGTCTTCCAGATGGTCGGAGCGATCAGCGCCCGGATGCTCCGCCGGGCGGCTCACGAGCGTGCCCTCGACAGCTTTGCACCCCTGAAATCCCTCACAGACCGGGCGCCTCAGGCACCGGAGCTGCTCCTCATCGGTCCAACCTCCGCCGCCGAGACCTACCTGCGCGAGGCGGGCCGTCGTCGCGACAACACCTGGACACCGGTGGGCATTATTGCTCTGGACTCCAGCGAGGTCGGTCAACAGGTGCGTGGGGTCTGCATCATCGAGTCCCTTGGTCGGCTGGATGAGGCCCTGGTCGACCTGCGCCGCTGGAACCAGTATCCCCGCGCCATCCTGTTCCTTGACGAACCCGCGCGCCTGACGGGCCTCACCGCAGCCCAGCTGGGGCGGCTGAAGAACGACGGCGTTCGCCTGCTCAGGCTTCCGTCCATCGTCGACCTCGCGCAGGACGACCGGGTCGCCCTGCTTCCCATGCGCGACATCAGCGTCGAGGAACTCCTGCCGCGAGGCCCGATCGAGCTCGATCAGGTCGCCCTCAAAGGCCTGATTGGAGGCCGTAGGGTGCTGATTACTGGTGCCGGCGGCTCGATTGGCGCCGAGCTTGTCCGTCAGGTCGCCGCCCTTGAAGCTGGGCATGTCACCCTGGTCGACTTTTCTGAGACCGCCCTGTTCGAGATCGACCGCGAGCTCGGGGAAACCTTCCCAACCCTCTCCCGGACCGCCGCCCTGGTGGATGTTCGCAATGCCGACAGGGTCGCCGCCTGCGTCCTGGTCGAGACGCCCGACCTTGTCTTCCACGCCGCCGCGCTGAAGCATGTGTCGATGGTCGAGCGACATCCCGTCGAGGGCGTGCTCACCAACGTCTTGGGCACCTGGAACGTGGCCGAGGCTGCGCGCATAGCCGGTGCCGCCCAGATGGTCCTGATCTCCACCGACAAGGCCGTAGATCCGTCAAACGTGATGGGCGCGACCAAGCGTCTCGCAGAGGCCGTGATCCAGGGGCAGCAGGAAGGCTCGGAAACCCGCTTCTCCGCGGTGCGCTTTGGCAATGTGCTGGGTTCGGCCGGATCCGTGGTGCCGATCTTCCGCTCCCAGATCGACCGGGGGGGGCCAGTAACGGTCACACACCCGGAAATGGCCCGCTACTTCATGACGATTCCCGAGGCGGCCCAACTCGTGCTGCACGCCACGGCGGCCTGCGCCTACGATCTGAACGCCGAGCGCTCCCGGCTCTTCCTTCTCGAGATGGGTGAGCCTGTTAAGATCATGGATCTGGCCCGCCAGATGATCGCCCTGTCTGGCCGTACGGTAGGCAAGGACATTGAAATCGAAATTACGGGCCTGCGCCCCGGAGAAAAACTCACCGAGGAGCTCCTGGACGAGATGGAGAGCGCGATCCCCTGCGCGCCCAAGGTCCTCGAGGTGGTCTCGACCAGCGCCCTCGGCGTAGCACCCGCCCATCTGCGGCGGTTGGAAGCCATCGCTACGCGGGGCGACACCGACGAGATCCGGCGCGCCATCTTCGATCTTGTCGCCCAGATTCGCGGCGAGAAGCCGGCTGTCGTCCCGGACCTTCGGGTGGTGTCAAACCGTTGATCGCTGGCTGCGGCGTCAGGTTGCAGGACGCGGAATCATGATCCTGGTCACAGGCTCGGCTGGGTTCATCGGATTCCATGTCGCAAACGCACTTCTCGACAGGGGCGAGAGCGTGGTCGGTGTCGACAATATCAGCCCTTACTATGACCCAAGCCTCAAACTCGCACGCCTGGCGCGGCTTGAATCCCGTAGAGGCTACCAGCATCACCGGCTCGACCTGGCGGACCGGGAAGCCGCCGCGGAGGTCTTCCGATCCGTCCATCCCAGCGGCGTCGTACACTTGGCCGCACAGCCGGGGGTCCGCTATTCCCTCGAGCACCCCGAGGCCTACGTCGACTCCAACCTGGTGGGGTTCCTGAGCGTTCTGGAAGGCTGCCGGGCGACCTCGCCGGCGCATCTGGTCTTCGCCTCCACGAGTTCAGCCTACGGTGCCAACGGGGCCCTGCCCTTTTCCCCTCACCAGGCGGCCAATCACCCCCTGACGCTTTACGCTGCGACCAAGCTGGCGAACGAGTCCATGGCTCACGCCTACGCCCACCTGTTCGGCCTGCCCTGCACAGGCCTGAGGTTCTTCACCGTCTACGGGCCCTGGACGCGCCCGGACATGGCCCTCTACCGCTTCGCCGACGCCATCGTCGCGGGACGGCCCATCGACGTCTACGGGCAGGGGCGGATGCAGCGGGACTTCACCTATGTCGACGACATCGTCAGCGGGGTAATCGCCGCCCTTGATCGTCCCGCAACCGTCAATCCGGACTGGCGACCCGAGGCTCCCGACCCGGCGACCAGCGGCGTCGCGCCCTGGCGCATCCTCAATGTCGGCGCCGGGACCCGGGTCGAGTTGATGACCTACATCGAGACCCTTGCGGACGCCCTTGGCCGTCCGGCGCATCTGAACCTGATGCCCATGCAGCCTGGCGACATCGCGCGCACGGAAGCAGACATCACCGACACCACCTCAGCCCTCGGATATGCACCGACTACACCCGTCGAGACTGGGGTACGGCGCTTCGCGGACTGGTACTGCGATTATCATGGGGTCAGCCGGGGCTGACCGCCAGGGCCGGGGAAGGGCTGCCGCCGGCGCGCTATTCCGCGACAATCTCTGCAGGCTGGCTCGCCGCCTGGAGACGGCCCTCCAGGGCCCGGTGCTGGCGCCAGAGTTCCTCAGGCAGACGCTCGCCAAAGGCCTCATAGGCGGGTGGGATCAGGGCCGCCTCTTCGGTCCAGACGACTGGATCAACCGTCAGCAGCAGGTCAACGTCCGCCGCTGCGAGGTCCAGGCCCGACAGGTCCAGGGATCCGACGGTCGGAACCCGGCCGATCGGGGTCTCCCGGGCCGGCGCCCGTCCCGCCAGGCGCTCGAAGACCCACTTCAGGACCCGGGAATTATCGCCGAAGCCCGGCCAGACATAGCGGCCCGTGGAGTCCTTGCGGAACCAGTTCACGAAGTAGATGCGGGGAAGTTTCGAAGCGTCCGTCTTCTCGCCGATGGACAGCCAGTGACGGAAATAGTCGCCCATATTGTAGCCGCAGAAGGGCAGCATGGCGAAGGGATCGCGCCTGAGCTCCCCGATCCGGTTCTCTGCCGCTGCCGTGCCCTCGGAGGCTACGTTCGAGGCCAGGAAGACGCCGTGCGCCCAGTCGAAGGCTTCGGTCACCAGAGGCACGGCGCTGGCGCGGCGGCCGCCGAACAGGATAGCCGAGATCGGCACCCCCTTGGGGTCTTCCCACTCGGGGGCAATCACCGGGCACTGACCCGCTGGAACGGTAAAGCGGGCGTTGGGATGGGCAGCGGGCTCGCCGGAGCCCGGCGTCCAGGGGCGACCCTTCCAGTCGGTCAGGTTGGCGGGCGGGGTCTTGGTCAGGCCCTCCCACCAGACGTCCCCGTCATCGGTCAGGGCGACATTGGTGAAGACACAGTTGGCGTGCAGCGAGGCCACTGCATTGCGGTTGGTCTCGTTGCCGGTACCGGGCGCCACGCCGAAGAAGCCGGCTTCGGGGTTGATGGCATACAGTCGACCGTCGTCTCCGAACCGCATCCAGCAGATGTCGTCGCCGATGGTCTCGGCCTTCCAGCCCGCCAGGGTAGGCTGGAGCATGGCCATGTTGGTCTTGCCGCAGGCGCTCGGGAAGGCGGCGGCGATGTAGCGGGCCTCGTTCTCGGGAGAGGTCAGCTTCAGGATCAGCATGTGCTCGGCCAACCAGCCCTCGTCCCGGGCCATGACCGAGGCAATGCGAAGGGCGAAGCACTTCTTCCCCAGGAGGGCGTTGCCGCCATAGCCAGAGCCATAGGACCAGATCTCCCGGGTCTCGGGATAGTGGACGATGTACTTCTCGGGGTTGCAGGGCCAGGCGACGTCCGCCTGACCAGCCGCAAGGGGCGCACCAACGGTGTGCACCGCTGGCACGAAGAAGCCGTCATCGCCCAGCTGGTCCAGCGCCGCCCGGCCCATTCGGGTCATCACCCGCATCGAAATGGCGACATAGGCGCTGTCAGTGATCTCGACGCCCAGCTGGCTGATCTTGGAACCCAGGGGCCCCATGCTGAAGGGGCAGACATACATCGTGCGACCGGCCATGCAGCCGTCGAACAGGCCCGCCATCTTCGCCCGCATCGCCTTGGGATCCGACCAATTGTTTGTCGGCCCGGCGTCGATCTGGCGCTCGGAACAGATGAAGGTCCGGCTTTCGACCCGCGCAACGTCGCTGGGATCGGAGGCCGCATAGAAGGAGTTCGGGCGCTTGGCGGGATTCAGCCGCGTCAGCGTGCCCCTGCCCTCGAGTTCCCGGGTCAGGGCTTCCCATTCCGCATCCGATCCATCGCACCAGTGGACACGCTCGGGCCGCGTCAAGGACGCGATCTCCTCGACCCAGGTGATCAGCCGGGCGTGGCGGGTGGGAGCGGGATGAAGGCCGGGGATCGCGGTCATCAGTTCAACGTCTCCGAGCCGTGGCGGCGGTTTGGGGGAGTCGGTCAGGGTCGCGGGACTCGCGTCGTGGTAATCAACCTTCTGTGAAAAGGCGAGCGCTCCAGCGGGCGTGACGTCCAAAAAACGTCACTTAGGCGGAAAGTGCTGGGGATAGTTCCTCGAGCTGCCGGATGGCACCGACGATATGATAGAGCGAGGTGGCGGGGGCGTCCCCGGGCGCGAAGCCTCCGGTCGGTCCCTGGCGGTCCCGCCACAGTCCGCGGACTGGGGTCTCGAGATACCGAGAGAGGCCCGTCGCGGCCTGCAGGGCGTCTTCGGTTTCCCCCAGGGCCAGTGCGGATTTCAGGAACTCGGTCTGCGGCCAGAGGCGCGCCCACCCGTCCCGGATGGAAAGGTCCTCCCACAGGGCATTCACGGCGCAGGCCCGGCGGGAGTCCACCCCCTGCAGGCCCGCCGCGTGCAGGGCCCTGGCCGCCAGCTGGCCGTCTGCCCGGCCCCGGGCGCGACCCCAGCGGTCGAGGAGCCAGGCCCACTCGAACTGGTGGCCCGGCTCGACCAGCCTTCCGGCATCCCCGCCGGCGCGCCGCCAGTCGGCGTCGAAGAACTCTGACAGGACCCCGCGGTGATCGATGAAGGCGCCGAGGGCCAGGCCTGCGATCTCGTCAGACAGGTCCGCCCAGCCGCTATCGCCCCCCGCCTCCTCCCAGGCCAGGGCGGCCTCGAGCAGGTGCATGTGGGCATTGGCCTGGAAGGGCTGGTCGCCAGCCTCCCGGAAGCCGCCGCCAGGATGCCGTAAGTTATCCAGGCCCCCGCGCATGCGCAGGGCGAGACCGAGGGCCATGTCGGCAGACTCACCCGCCTGGACCAGGCTGGCCAGACCCAGCAGGGCGAAGGCCTGGTCGTAGACAAAGGGGGTCTCGTCCAGCGGCCTGCCGTCCAACCCGACCAGGCTCCGGACCATGCCGTCCGGCCTCAGGAAGGCGTCGGTCATTCCGGCGAGACCGTGGCGCACCGCCTCGCGCCAGGGTCCGTCCCAGCCCATCAGCCCCGCCTGGGCAAAGCTGAAGATCATCCGGCCCTGCACCCGTCCGCGCCGGGGCGCAGGCCGCGGCCGGCCATCCTGGCCGATCGCCTCGACAAAACCCCCGCGTTCCCGGTCCGCGCCCAGGGACCACCAAACGGGCAAGGCCGCCGTCCTGAGCCAGAGGCCCAGGTCGGCTGCAGCCTGTTCAAGGCCGGGATAGCCTGCCGGGCCCCGGGCCTGAAGCCGCTCGACGGCCCGCTTCACCGCCTGGCTGTCGGCCAGGGGTGCCACGAGGATGCGGGCACCGTCGGCCACCACGGCCAGGCCCTGGACCCCGACCGCCACCACCTCGGCACCGCCAAAGGCCCGGATATAGGCTCCGGAGACGCCCTCGGCCTCGACCCGGCCCTCGATGTGACTGGCCGTCGCGTCCTTTTCCGAGAGGGCGTGGACGACATCCCAGGCGCCCACGTCCGACCAGGCGAAGTCCACTTCGGCGACCATGGCCCGGGCTGTCTTTTCCATGACCGCGTAGTCGATGGAGATCCGAGGCGCGGTCCGGAAAATCTCGCCCAGCAAGAGCCCTGTGGCGGACTCGGTCGCCGACTCCACAGCGGCCTCCGCCGCTTCCAGAACCTCGGGGGCCAGGCGGCCCAGTTCATAGACGAGGGTGGTCGCAGGCACGATGAAGTTACCGCTGTTCCAGAGGCAGCCTTCGGCGATGAGGCTGGCTGCGCGGCCGGCATCGGGCTTCTCGATGAAGGCCTCGACCATCCGCACGCTTTCGCCCCGCCCAGGCCGGATATAGCCGTAGGCGGTCGAGGCGAAGGTCGGCTTCACCCCCAGGGTGACGATGCGGCCAGCGCGGGCGAAGGGGGCCGCGCGGACCACGGAGTCGCGGAAGGCCTCGGCGTCCGGGACGTGATGATCGGCGGCGAGGACGACCATGATCGCCTCTTCGTCCCGTCGCAACAGCCGGATCGCCGCCGCCGCCATGGCCGGGGCGGAATCGCGGGGCTCGGGCTCAAGGATCACCTCGGCCTCGAGCCCGGCCTCGGCCAGTTGCTCGCGGATCAGGCCCCCGTGGTCAGCCCCGCCGATCACCAGGAGCGGCCCCAGGGGAGCGGCCCGGGCGGCGGTGTCCTGGAAGGCCGTGGGCCCGTCACCGAACAGCCGGGCGAAGGGCTTGGGCCGTTCAGGCCGGGAGGCGGGCCAGAGGCGCACCCCGGAGCCGCCGCACATGATGACGGGATAGAGGCTCATCGGTCCGGGCTCAGGCCGGCTCGACCTCGCGGACATTCTCGATGCCCGCGGCCCGGAGGGCGGCGATCAGCTCTCCAACGGTGACCGTCAGCTCGGCCTCGTCGCGGCTGCGCAGGACCAGGTTCGATCCATAGAGCCCCTCGGTAAAGAAGGGATAGCTGCCCAGGCTGAGGCTCGGATGGGCCTTGGCCACCGCCTCCAGGGGCGCGGCGATGGCACCCTCGCCCGAGCCTTCCACGCGGACCGTGCGGGACAGGACCACCGCGCCCGACCGAAGCCTTGGCCCCACGTCCTCCAGCATGCCGCGCATGATCTGGGGTACGCCCGCCAGGACAAAGACATTGCCGATGGTGAACCCTGGCGGTCCCTGTGCCGGGTTGATGACCAGGGACCCGCCCACCGGCACCCGGGCCATGCGCCGCCGGGCGACATTCATCTGGTCGCCCCAGCGGGACTGCATCAGGGCCAGGATGTCGGGGTGCTCTTCCAGCGCCACGCCGAAGGCCGCCGCCACCGAGTCGGCGGTGATGTCGTCGTGGGTGGGCCCGATCCCGCCGGTGGTGATGACATAGTCGTAGCGGGCGCGCAGGGCGTTCAGGGCGTCGACGATCTCGTCCTGGATGTCGGGCACGGTACGCGCCTCGCACAGGTCCACCCCGTGCACGCCCAGATACCGGGCAATGTCCCTCAAATTGGTGTCCTGGGTGCGGCCGGACAGGATCTCGTCACCGATGATCAGCAC
Organism: uncultured Alphaproteobacteria bacterium; assembly: GCA_903933475.1. Classification (GTDB taxonomy): domain Bacteria; phylum Pseudomonadota; class Alphaproteobacteria; order Caulobacterales; family Caulobacteraceae; genus Phenylobacterium. The sequence goes on from CAIZKE010000141.1 coordinate 7,749, forward strand.
CGCCGCCGTCACCACATCGTCTCCGCCCGGGCTGCCCATGCGTAAGTCTCCGTTTCCGGCGAACATCTATCGGCTGGAGCCCCGCTTGCCTATACCCGCCTCATGGACTTCCCCGCCCCCCTGGTCCCGGCCACCCTTCTGCGGCGCTACAAGCGCTTCTTGGCCGATGTCGTGCTTGAGGACGGGTCGGAACTCACCGTCCACTGCCCCAACCCAGGCGCCATGCTGGGGCTGAACGCGCCGGGCCTTCCCGCCTGGCTGTCGATCTCGGACAATCCCAAGCGCAAGCTGTCCCATACGCTGGAGCTGCTCGAGGCCGACGGCGGCCTGGTCGGCATCAACACCCTGCTGCCCAACCGCCTGGTGGCCGAAGCCCTGGAGGCAGGGACAATCCCCGAGCTGGCCGGCTACGCCTCGGTCCGGCGGGAAGTGAAGTACGGCAAGGCCAGCCGGGTGGACTTCCTGCTCGAGGACCCGGCCCAGGGCCGCTGCTGGCTGGAGGTCAAGAACGTCCATCTCATGCGCTCGCCGGGCCTCGCCGAGTTCCCGGACTGCGTGGCGGCCCGCTCCACCCGCCATCTGGAGGAACTGGCCGAGCAGGTCGCGGCAGGCGACCGGGCTGTGGCCCTGTTCGTGATCCAGCGCATGGACTGCGAGACCTTCAGCGCCTGCGCTGACCTCGATCCCGCCTTCGCCCGGGGGCTCGAGGCGGCGGCCACGGCCGGGGTCGAGGTCATGGCCTGGACCTGCGAGGTCGAAGCTGGCGGCGTTCGTATCACACGGCCCCTGCCCTGGCGGCGTTGACTTCCCGGCTCGCGGTGCCAGCATCGTAGGCATGCTCGCCGCCCTGATCCTCGCCGCCGCCGTGTCCGCAGCGCCCACGCCCGCCCGGCTCCAG
>CAIZKE010000142.1 GCA_903933475.1 uncultured Alphaproteobacteria bacterium
GCCTTCGACGGCGCGACGATCGCCACCTCCGAACGCTCAAACCGACAGCTCAACATGGAAGCGATCCCCTCGGGTGCGATCCGCCAGGCGGTCGTGACCAAGTCGCGGACGCCCGACGTCGATGGCAATGCGATCGGCGGCACGCTGAACCTGATCACGCGCTCGCCGTTCGACGCGGCCGGATTCTATCTCGCTGGCACAGCCTCAGTCGGAATGTCCTCCGATACTGTCGTACCCGGCAAGGGTTTTGGCCGAGACTATGACGATGCACCGAACTGGCGCTTCGATGCGACGATGTCGCAACGCTTCGGGAACAGCGGCGAGTTCGGCCTCCTGGTCGGGTTGAACTACCTTCAGCGTAACCGTGACCAGGAGAGGCTCCTGCCTCAGCTGGTCCAGCCCTCCATTTCCGCGACCCCGACGCCCGTGGGGACGCCGGCGGCCGCTGGGTCCCAGACGGATCTGCTTTGGTCGACCTATCCGAACACGATCGAACGGCTCGGCGGCATACTGAAGCTGGAATGGGAACCTCTGGCGGGGTTGCGTACGGGCGTCTCGCTCGTTCACTACGTGCAGAACGACATCGAGTTGCGCCACTCGCAGCGCCTGCGCAATGGGACAGGCGGGAACGCCAGCTTCGTCCGCTTCAACGATTTTCCGCTCGAGAAGCCGACGACGGTGGCGCAGGTCTTCTTCGATTGGGCCCTCGACGACGATCAGACCTTAGCGTTCCAGGCTGCGTATTCCGAGGCGCAGTTTCTGGAGCCATCCAACCAGCTGCAGTTCAATCTGACGGGCCCGGCGGCGACATTCGATGTGGCCCTGCAGGGGAAGGTGCCGGTCGCGACGAACCTTGACGCACGGCTATCCAATCCGGCCAGCTATACGCTGTTGAACAACGCCTTTACCCCCTATCAGGACGACAGCGACGAATACGTCCGGGAAATCGCCTTCGACTATGCCCGCAACACCGATCGCGGCGACATGGGTCTAGGGTTTGGTCTTGGCGTCAAGGCCCGCGAGATCGTCCGCGACAATGACTCGACGACTTGGAGCTGGACCTTCACCGGAGCGCCCCTGCCGCTCAGCCAATTCGCGATCCCGACGACCTACCGGCCGCCGTATGGAAACTTCAATCAGATCTTTGTCGACTTCGACGCTTTCAACACCTTCTTCAAGGCCAACAGCGCGAGCTTCACAGGGGGTCGCAACGAGAACCGGCAGGCCGACTGGCTGTTTGACGAAGATGTCACCGCCCTCTACGGCCTGGTGCGTCATGCGGGCCCCCGCCACACAGTCATCCTCGGCGGCCGCTACGAGGACACCGCAACCTCGGTCGAACGCAACCGGACCCAGGGCACGACCCAGTCGCGGGTGACCCGCAAGGGCGAGTACGACCACTTCCTGCCGTCGCTGACAGTCTTGTACGACTTCACGGACTCGCTTCGGCTGCGTGCTGGCGCGTCCAGGGCGGTGGGACGTCCTAACCCCAACCAGCTCGCCTCAGGTGAAACCGTCAACCAGACCACGGGAGCCATCAACCGCGGCAACCCGGAGCTGATCGCCCGCGAAGGCGACAGTTATGAAGCCTCGCTCGAGTACTACATGCCCGGTAATTCCGGTGTGTTTTCGGTCGGTGTATTCCGCAAGGACATCAAGAACGAGATTGTCACCCGCCTGACCGTCGCTGGCGGTCCCAACGGCGAGGACATCACCCAGCCGGTGAATGCCACCAAGGCCGAAGTCCAGGGCCTCGAGCTCAACGCCGTTATCAACAGTCTCCCACTGCCGGGCTTCCTGTCGAACTTCGGCGTATCCGCCAATGCTTCCTTCATCGACGGCAGCTTCGATACCGGCGGCGTGCGCGGGACTGTCGACGTGCTGCAAGGCCAGGCCGAGGTCCTGGGCAATCTCGCCGTCTTCTACGAGCAGGGCCCGTTCCGCGCCCGCGTTGCCTATTCCTATGTTGGCGAAGCCTTCACAAATGTCAGCGCAACAGATCTCACGGGCACGACCGATCGCTATGACGCGGCGCTGGGTACAATCGATCTTCAGGCGCGTTACACAATCAACGACCACTTCGAAATCGTCGGTGAAGTCCGCAACGCGACCAATGAAGAAAAAATCAACTACACCGGAAACGATATCTACCGGGATGTGTCTTTCTACGGTCGGCAGTTCTGGATCGGTACTACGTTCAAATTCTAGTGCGCTCCGGTTCGTGAGGGCTGCCACCTCCTTGCCCGACTTCGCGCCTCGGCGGCGCCTCACCCCCCCGTCGGCCGCAGCCCCAGGCCGTCGATCTCCGCCATCTCCGCGTCGGAATAGGGCCCATCGGCCTCCGCCTTCAGGCACACGGACAGTTCCGAACGGTTCTTGACCCCCAGCACCACCACGTCGAAGTCGGGCAGGGAGAGGGCGTAGCGATGGGCCGCGTAGGCGGGGTCCGCGCCCCAGCGGGCGCACAGGGCCCGGAAGGGGGCGGCCCGCTCATAGTCGCGCCGGTCGGGGTTGTTGGGCGACAGTTCCCGGTCGACCTCCGCCGTCAGGGCGCCGGCCTGGGCGGCCCGGATGCCCATGACGCCAAGGCCCGCCGTCTTGGCCGCCCGGGCGATCTGCCGCGGACGGGCCGGCTCGGCGTAGCGCTTCAGGGCGCCGGGGCTGTCCAACAGGTTGGCGATCACCTGCACCACCGAGGGGCGGACCGGATGGGCGAGGGCGTCCAGCACCGCGTCGGGAACGCCGATCCCGGTGACCCCCCATTGCCCGATCTTGCCCCTGGCCTTCAGCGCCTCCAGGGCCGGGACGACCTCCTCGACATAGATCGACAGGGCGGTCGAAAACTGGGCCTTGGCGCTCTCGCCAAAGGCGTAGGCGTACCCGTCGCGATGCAGGTTGGAGTGCAGGAAGAAGAGGTCGATGCGCTCAAGGCGCATGGCGGCAAGGCTGGCGTCCACCGAGGCCTCCAGGGCCGCCGCTGCCGCGCCGGGCGCGGGCGATCCCAGCTGATGCTTGGTGGTGAACTTCACCCCCGGCGGCGGGCGGCCTCCGAAGGCCTCGCCGATGAACCTTTCGGCGTTGTTGTACATGGGCGCGCAGTCGATGAGGGTGATCCCGGCCTCGACGGCGGCGTGGAGGGTGGCCAGGGCTTCCTCACGCGGGGTCTCCCCCCAGATCTGTCCAATCCCGCCGCCCAGGCTCAGGCGGCTGACGTCCCCCAGTCCACCCAGCTTCGTCGTCCGCATGTCGCGTCCTCCCGCCTCGATCCGGACGACAGGGTTCCCGGAATTTGGGCCTGGAGGCAATGCGCAAAGGCGAGCGCGGCTCTAGTTCCCGCGGCCGGGGCGTAGCTCGCCGGCTACGGGGCAGTTCTTCTGGATGGCTGCCTGTTCCAGGGCGTCGTACTCGCCCTTCAGGCGCGATAGCTCTTCCTTCCGGTCATTGCCCGTGGCCAGGAAGAAGAGGGCGGGCCAGAACACCACCAGCCCTACGCCCATGGCGATGGCGTCGTTGGTGGACTGCTGCTTCTGGGCACCGGCCACCTCGCGCACCTTGCCAGAGACCCGCCCCAGCTCAGCGCGGATCTGGTCGCAGTCATAGTTCGAGTACTGGATCGGCGAGACGTAGGACGCCGAGATCTTGTCTGGCGATGAGGCGCAGGCGGACAAGAGCGAGGCACAGGCGACGGCGGTGATCATCTTCTTCATGGGAACCCTCCCGACGCCTCCCTGGCGCCCTGGGAAACAGGTTATCGCCCTCAAGCGTCGGATCGGGTCGTATGACTCCCGGGCGTTCAGGCCGCGAACCGGGCGACCTCCTCGGCCATCATGTCCCGGAGGCTGCCCGGGCCCTCGATCCGGATCTCGCCACGCCAGGTGAAGAGGTGCCAGCACAGTTCCAGCAGGCCGCCCGTCTGCATCCTCAGGCGAAGGGCGCCGTCGGCCAGCCTCTCGAAGCTCTGGGTAGAGTGGAACCGGTGCTGGAGCGCCGCCTGGGCGGCCTGGGGAGACACCCAGAGGCTGATGTCGCTGACGGGTTCCTGGAACACGCCGAAGGACTGGTCGCAGAAGGCCTGGAGGTCAAATCCCTCCGGCGGCTGGGCGGGCTCGGTCAGGATTTCGGGCCGGGAGATCCTGTCCAGCCTCCAGAGGACCGCCGCCTCAGCGCCGACCCGTCGTCCGACGAGGTAGTAGACCGACCCGAAGAGGAGGCCGCAGGGATCGACCTCCCGGATGGCGGATCCGCCTGCCCCCAGGTAGGTGAAACGCACCCGCCGGACCGCCAGCAGGGCGGTGCGCAGGAGACGCAGGTTCGCCGGGTCACAGGCGGGTCTCGGTCCTGGCCGCAGGGCGATGCGCTCCGAAAGCGCCAGGGCCTCGACGTCGGTGGCGTAGCGCAGCCTCTGCGCAGGCCGGATCCTGGCCTCGATCTTTCCTCCCAGGGCGCGGAGGTTTTCGGCCCGGCTGGGCTGGCCCAGGTCCGCCGCCCCCCGCGCCGCCAGGGCCAGATCCGCCAGCTCCTCAACCGAGGGCGCCTCGAAGAAGGGATCCAGCCCGCCGGGGATCCGGAACCGCTTGGTCTTGCCGGAGCGGATCTCCTGCATCTGGGGAAACAGATCCCGCACGGCGTCCCGCATGCGCTCTGCCGTCCGCCGGTCGACTTCGAACTCCGCCGCGATGTCCTCCAGGGCGAGGCCCTCTGCAGACCCGGCGAGACGGCGGGCGAGGCGGAGGAGGGCGGTGGCCTTGTCGAGGCGCATGGGCAGGTCCGGCGATGGTGGGGGTGGCGTCATCCATCCGCCCGGGCGGGGTCGTCGGCAAGCCCTCTGCGGGTGTGCTGGGGGCTACCTGCGACCGGAATTGTCGTAATGAGGCCAATTTCTCCGCTCCGGGCCCTCGAGCCCTTTGCCGGCAAACTCCCCCCGTTGGCCAGGTAACCAGGGAGAAGGTCTCGTTGAAGCCGCTTGCCGCCCTGGCAATGACGCCCAGGCTGAAGGAGATGCGGCGGCGGTACCGAAACCGTCATGAAGACGGTCCAGAAGCAAGGTTTACCAAACTGCTCCGGAGCCTGAGAATGTCCATCCGTCGAACAGCCGTCCTGGCGTTCGTCAGTCTCCTTCTGACCGCCTGCCAACCGGGTGCAGGTTCGTCCGAAGACAGGACAGTGGTCCGGTTTTCCATTCTGCCCACCGAGAGCCTGCAGTCGGCGCAGAGCGCCTGGACCCCTTTCCTCGCCGACATGGAGAAGGCCACAGGCCTGAGGATCGAGCCCTTCTACGGGACCAACTATACCGCCATGATCGAGGCTATGCGCTTCAGGCAGACGGATGTGGGCTGGTTTGCGAACCAGTCGGGCCTGGAGGCCGTGCGCCGGTCCGGCGGCGAGGTCTTCGCCCGCGCCACCAAGCCCGAGGGGCCCGACGGCTACCAGGCCCTGATCGTCGTGAAGAAGGGTTCGGGCCTGACCCTGAACCGCATCCTGGCCTGCGACCGGACCCTGGACTTCGCCATGGGCGACGCCAAATCGACCTCCGGCACGCTGGCGCCCATGACCTGGCTGTTCGGCCCACGCAATATCCGCCCGGAGACCTGCTTCAAGACAGTGCGCAGCGCCAACCACGAGGCCAACCTCTTCGCCGTGTCCATGGGCCAGCTGGACGCGGCCACCAACAATTCCCAGTCCCTTTCGCGCCTTGCCGACCAGAAGACCGAGGCGGCGCAAAAGGCCCTCGCGGACATCGAGGTCGTCTGGCGCTCCCCCACCCTGCCCGAGGACCCCATGGTCTGGCGCAGGGACCTGGATCCAGCCATCAAGGCGAAGATCCGCAGCTTCATGCTCTCCTACGGGGTCGGCGACACTGCGGAGGCCCAGCGGCAGCGACGTATCCTTAGGACCCTGCAGACGGGTCCCTTCAAGGCGGCGGACGACCGCCACCTTCTGGTCGTCCGTGAGATGGAAGCCACCGCCGCCCTGATGGATGCCCGCAACCGAAAGGACCCCGACGCCGAAGCCAAGGCCCGCGCCAGCCTGGATCAGGTTCGTTCAGAGCAGGCGAATCCAGTCCAGCCCCCGAAGGGCGTCGTCCTCGAGGGTGCGTCTCAACCGCCCGGGGGGTAATCCGCCTCGCCAGGGCCGTCGTCCCACTCCACAAACAGGCCGCAATGGTCGCTGGGAAGGATGCCCTCGGCATCAGGGTGCGTGAGCACGCGCCGCCCCTGGGGCAAGCCACCACCAATCATGACCAGGTGATCGATCGCGGGTCCGGCTCCGTGGGTGGTGGATCCGATCTCCGGCGGGGGCGGCGACCGCCCCCAGAGGTCTCCAAGACAGGCGGCGGATGCAGGGGCATTGAGGTCTCCCCCGACGATCAGCTGGCCGCAAGGTTCGCTGCGGGCCCATCCCAGCGCCGAGGCGAGTTGCAAGGCGCGCAGGTCATCGCCCTGCGGTCCGGGCAGATGGGTCAGGTGAAGGTTCAGGATGCGGATCTCTCCCCCGGGGCTGTCGACAGACATAGCCACCCGCTCGCCGTCCCTCGGGTCCGATGGGAGGTGATGGTGCCTTGCGGTCGTTGGCCAGCGCGTGAGGATCGACATTCCCGAGGCGCAAACTTGCAGGGTGCCCTCATGGGGCCGGGCTTTCAGCCGCGCGGGAACGGTGCAGGCATGAAGCCCGAGCCGGCTCGCCAGCCATCCGGCGGAATCCCATCCCGCGCCGATGAACACCTCCTGGAGGAGGAGGACGTCAGGATCCAGGCTCGCCAGGCCCTCCGCCATCAGTTCCAGCCGTCGGGGATAGGCCCCCTCGTTCTTCCAGGTATTGAGGGTGACCAGCCTCACCTTCCCTAGGCCACACGCACGCCCTGGGCCCAAACCCCTCGAAGGATCGGCAGGTTCTGGACGGGCTTGACGCGGAGCATGTCCGCCCTGAGACCCTCTGCGACGACGCCGCGGTCGCTCAAACCCGCCGCTCGGGCCGCCGTCGCCGTCACGGTCCTTACCGCCTGGGAGAGCGACCAGCCGAACTCCGGCCGGTTCAGGATGAAGGCGCACTCAATCAGGCTGCGCGGGACATAATCGGAGGCAAAGGCTTCCAGGAGTCCCTCCTGCACGAGGACCGATGCCGGGACGTTCCCGGAGTACGAACCGCCCCGCACGAGGTTCGGTCCGCCCATGACCACCACCATGCCGCGTGCGCGGGACCGTTCCGCCGCCTCAAGTGTCACCGGAAACTCCGCGACTGTTGCCCCGAGGTCTGCAGCGCGGTCGACATGGTCGGCCGTCTCGTCGTCATGGCTGACGAGCACCGCCCCTCGGTTTCTGGCGGTTTCGGCCACAAGACGTGCGTTGGCGTCGGCATTTCGCCCCTGGCGCTCCCGGCACTCCTCGAGCCTGGCGGTGACCGCCGCCTCGTTCAGGCCCTGGTCCCGCCAGTTCTTCAGATAGTTATCGAGGTTGCGGTACTGCCGCTGGCCCGGCGTGTGGTCCATGAGCGAGAACATGGTGGCCATCGGATGATCAGCGAAGCCATTGAGCCACTCCTCGAGGGAGTCTGAAGCCGTCTCGCACCGCCAATGCAGGTGATGGTCGGCCTTCAGCATGGCGGTATCGCGAGCGTGCATGAGACCGTCCGTCAGCGTCCGAAGGTTATCCTTCCCGCGGGCAGGGGATCCGTTGAAGGATCCAATGCTGAGGGAATCGAAGACCGTGGTCACGCCGACCGACAGGCAGGCTGCATCGTGGGTCACCGCCGCCGAGACCGGCGACCAGTCGATGTTCGGCCGGGGAAAAAAGTGCTTCTCGAGGTTGTCGGTATGGATGTCGATGATCCCGGGCATGAGGATATCGCCCTCCAGGTCTTCACCGACCTGTCCAGGACCTGGGTCCACGGCTGCGACCCGGCCATCCCTGACCAGGACCGAACCAATGAAGTCATCGTCATGCGTGACGATGCGAGCGTTTCTGAGGGCGTACTCCAAGATGGATCTCCAGAGGCTTCAGTGGGCGGGGTCTGTGAACTCGACCATGACTTCGCCCCCACTGAGGGACTCGCCATACTCGAGGGGGCGACCCAGGCCGTCGACGTTGACGTACCTTTGAACCAGCAAGGGAATGTGACGGGGCAGGCGGAGAAATTCCGCCTCCCGCGATTGCGACATCCGAGCTGAGATCCGGGTCTTCTGACGTGTGTAGTCGGGGATGCCGCTGTCGATCAGGGTCTGGGTGATGGTTCCGCGCACCCGGTACATATCCGGAAAGCCCGGAAACCGCTCTGCGCTGAAGTGGTGCAGGCTGAGCCCTACCGGTTCGTCATCGACGATCCTCAGGCGCTCGAGAAAGATGACGGGGGCTCCGGAGGGCAGGTTCAGCTCAGCGGCGACAGTGGGACTGGCGGCCCGCACGTCGAGACGGAGCAAACGGGAATCGGGACGCCGACCCTGGTTCAATACGGCTTCGGTGAAGCGGGGACGCCGGTGGAGGGTGGCGGGTTGACGCCGGCGGCAGACAAAGGTGCCCCGTCCCTGCGTCGATTCAACGACCCCCTTCTCCTGGAGGTCCGACAAAGCCCTACGAACCGTGTGCCTGTTAACCATAAACTGCCGTGATAACTCGTACTCAGTAGGAAGTTTATCTCCCGGAATAAAGCGTTTTTCTTCGATCTGGAGCTCAATAGTTCGCGCAATCGTCCTCCATAATCTGATTCCACCAGCCTCAACTACTGGATCGAAACGGGTATATTCTGGATGTCTAGACAAGTTTTATGTCCGTCAAATAAGCTTCATACTTCAGATGTTGTTACTTCATCATCATCTAGATAACCTTCTACATGATTAGATGCAACAAACGGCTTGGGTGGAGAAGCGGTTCGTGTCGGACACAGGATTAGAAATCGCTGCCTCAGAGGGGCGGCGGGAATGGATGGCGGTACTCGCCAAGGCGGAGGCTTCAGAGGTCTCCGCCGCCTGGGAGAGGCTTGAGAAGCCGGCCTACACCCTGCTTCGCTCACCAGAGCCGGGCCTTGTCCTGGTCCGCGGGCGAATGGGGGGGCTTGGCGATCCGTTCAACCTTGGCGAAATGACGGTCACCCGGTCCGCCGTACGGCTTGCGACCGGTGAGACCGGCCTTTCCTACGTGGCCGGCCGGAACCGCAAACATGCGGAAATCGCCGCCGTCCTTGACGCCATGCTCCAGTCGGAGGCGCATCATGACCAGGTCCGGGCCGAAGTCATCGCGCCCCTGGAGATCGCCCAGGCGGCCCGGCGACAGCTTGCCGCCCGGAAGGCGGCTGCGACACGCGTAGACTTCTTCACGCTCGTTCGGGACCGGGAGCCTTCGAAGTGACTCTCGGTATCGACCTCTCGCGAATTCACCCCGGTTTTCCCGACCCCGTCCGCGACTCCCAGACTGTTTTCAGGGCGATCATGGACGCCGTGGCGCGGCCCGGCCTCGCTGTTGCGCTCAACAAGGCTCCAGAGCCACCCACGCCTTTGGCGCGGGCGACGGGCGCGATCGCTCTTACCCTTCTTGATTTTGAGACACCTGTCTGGCTGGACGCTGGCGTTCTCGCTGGTGAGGCCCCAGCCTGGCTTCGCTTCCACTGCGGATGTCCCCTGACGTCCGAGACCCAGGAAGCGGCTTTCGCCTTCATCACCCGGCCCGAGGATGGCCCGCCGCTCTCGGCCTTCAACGCCGGCGACGCCAAGTATCCGGACCGTTCCACCACCGTGGTGATCCAGGTTCCTCACCTGGAGGGCGGTCGATCTGTCCGCCTCAAGGGGCCGGGCATAAAGGGTGAGCGGACCATCGCCCCCCAGGGGCTGCCCGGAGATTTCTGGGAGCAGGTCGCTGACAACAATTCCGCCTTCCAGTTCGGCGTCGATGTCATCCTGGCGTCAGGGGACCTCCTGATGGGACTTCCACGCTCACTCCACATCCAAACTGAAGGAGCCTGAAGATGGCTTATGTCTCGGTTAAGGGCGGCGAAAAGGCGATCGAGAACGCCCACCAATGGCTGGCTGAGGAACGCCGCGGGGATCCGGCCGTGGAGGAAGTCGCGGTGGCCCAGATCCGTGAGCAGCTCTCCCTGGCCGTGGACCGCGTGATGGCGGAGGGCTCCTGTTATGATCGCGACCTTGCGGCCCTGGCCGTCAAGCAGGCGGGGGGCGACCTGCCGGAAGCCATTTTCCTTGTCCGTGCCTATCGTACGACCCTGCCCCGATTTGGGGGGTCAGAGCCCGTGGACACGGAGCGGATGAATGTCCGCCGGCGGATCTCGGCCGCCTTCAAGGATATTCCCGGCGGCCAGGTCCTGGGACCGACCTTCGACTACACCCACCGGCTTCTGGATTTCAGGCTTGCTGCCGACGGCGCTGCGCCGCCCGAGCCGGCGCCCCTGGCGAACGAACCCCAGGCCTGGCCCATGCCCACGATCGGATCCGTCTTCGCGCACGAGGACCTTCTTGAGCATGACGTCCGCTCCGGCGATGACGCGCCCTTCGATCTCACGCGGGAGCCGATGAGCTTCCCGGCGGGGAGAGACCAGCGCCTTCAGGCCCTGGCCCGGGGGGACGAGGGATTCCTTCTCAGCCTGGCCTATTCCTCCCAGCGCGGTTGGGGATCGACGCACCCCCTTTGCGGTGAAATCCGCCTCGGTGAAGTCGCCGTGGAATTCATCCCTGAGGAACTGGGCTTTCCGATCGAGATCGGTGAAGTCACCCTGACCGAGTGCCAGATGCTCTCCGGGTTCGCCGGGTCCGCCCAGAAGGCTCCGCAATTCACGCGCGGTTACGGTCTGGCCTTCGGACACAGTGAACGCAAGGCGATGAGCATGGCCATTGTCGATCGTGCCCTTCGGCGCAGCGAGGTTGGCGAAGACGCCGATGCACCGGTGCAGGACGAGGAATTCGTCCTCTACCACTCCGACAATGTCGAGGCCTCGGGTTTCGTCCAGCATCTGAAGCTGCCGCACTACGTCGACTTCCAGGCGGACCTCCAGTTGGTCCGCCGTCTGCGCCGTGAGCACTTCGAGCGACTCAACCCCTCCAAGGAGGCCGCCGAATGAGCGCCGCTGCAACCCGTCCCAACGAGGCCGAGCGTTACTACAACTACGCCTACCTCGATGAGCAGACCAAGAGGATGATCCGCAGGGCGATCCTCAAGGCGCTTGCGATCCCCGGCTATCAGGCACCCTTCGGATCAAGGGAAATGCCCGTCCCTTACGGCTGGGGCACAGGCGGCATTCAATTGACGGCGGCGATCATCGGCCCCGACGACGTCTACAAGTGCATCGACCAGGGCGCTGACGATACGACCAACGCCGTATCGATCCGCAAGTTCTTCGCCCGGGTGGCTGACGTGGCGACGACCGAGGACACCGCGGAGGCCACAATCATCCAGACCCGTCACAGGATACCTGAGCAGCCGCTGAAGGCGGGGCAGGTGCTTGTCTTCCAGGTGCCGCAACCTGAGCCACTTCGTGGGCTCGAGGCACGCGAAACCGAGACGCGGGCCATGCACGCCTACGAGGAGTACGGCCTGCAGTATGTCTCACTCTACGAGAACATCTCAGCGTTCGGCCGGATCGCGGCTACGGCGGGCTACCCTGTAATGGTCGAAGAGCGATACCTGATGTCGCCTTCACCCATTCCCAAGTTCGACAATCCGAAGATGGATGACAACGAGGCCATCCTCCTCTTTGGCGCTGGCCGTGAAAAGCGCATCTACGCTATCCCGCCCCACACGCGGGTCAGAAGCCTCGACTTCGAGGACTATCCCTTCGAAGTCCAGACCTGGGAGGAGAACTGCGCCCTGTGCGGGGCGGAGGACTCCTACCTCGACGAGGTGGTTCTGGACGACGCCGGCAACAGGATGTTCGTCTGCTCGGATAGCCACCATTGTGGCCAACGCCGCGCCGAGGGGCATGTGGGGCCGATGGCCGGTCATCAACTCGCCAACCCCGTCGCAGAGGATGGCCAATGAGCGCTGTCGAACGATTGGCCTCAGAGCCCCTTCTCAGGGTTGCGGACCTTTCCCGGTGGTATGGGTCCATCGTGGGATGCCGGGATGTCAGCTTCGAAATGCACCCCGGGGAGGTTCTCGGCATCGTCGGTGAGAGCGGATCCGGCAAGACGACCCTCCTGAAGTGCCTCTCGGGTCACCTCGAGCCGACCTCAGGCAAGGTCGAGTTCGACACGCGGCGTCACGGCATGTCGGATATCTATGGCCTTTCCGAACCTGATCGCCGTCGGATGCAGCGGGAAGACTGGGGATTTGTGCATCAGAACCCCAGGGATGGCCTGAGGATGCGCGTTTCGGGCGGTGCCAATGTCGCCGAACCGCTCATGAACCTGGGCCGGCGTCACTACGGCGAAATGCGCAGCGCGACCATCGCCTGGCTGGAACGGGTTGAACTCGACACCAGCCGTATCGATGACAAGCCCCGGAATTTCTCCGGAGGGATGCAACAGCGCATCCAGGTCGCCCGGAATCTCATCCATGGCCCGAAGCTGGTCTTCATGGACGAGCCGACAGGTGGCCTGGATGTCTCTGTCCAGGCGCGGCTTCTCGACCTCATGCGCGAACTGGTTCGGGATCTTGGCCTTGCGGTCATCATCGTGACCCATGACATGGCCGTTGCGAGACTCATGGCCGACCGTCTGCTGGTGATGCGCAGGGGCGAGGTGGTCGAGACCGGCCTGACCGATCAGGTTCTGGATGACCCCCAGCACGCCTACACCCAGCTCCTCGTTTCCTCCGTACTTCAGATCTAGGTCGCCATGTCTGAACCCTCAAAGCCCCTGATCATCGTCGAGGACCTCGCGAAGACCTTTACGCTTCACAATGCCGGGGGCACTGTGATCCCGGTCTTCGAGCATCTGTTCCTCGAGGCATCCCCGGGAGAATGCGTTGTGCTCTCGGGGGACTCCGGTGTGGGAAAATCCACCCTGATGAGGTCCCTGTTCGGGAACTACGTGCCGACCAGGGGCTCTGTGCGTGTCCTGCACAAGGGAGCCTATGTGGATATCACCGGAGCCAGTCCTCAGGTCATCCTGGATATCCGGCGCCGGACCCTTGGATATGTCAGCCAGTTCCTCCGGGTCATTCCGCGCATCCCCACTCTTCGTCTGGTCATGGAGCCCTTGCTGGAAAACGGCGTCTCCATAGAAGAGGCCGAGGCCCGTGCGCGGGCCTTGCTCTCCGATCTCAGGCTTCCCGAACGTCTCTGGACCCTGCCCCCATCGACATTCTCAGGAGGCGAGCAGCAGAGGGTGAACATCGCCCGGAGCTTCATCCGCCGCTATCCTGTCCTGCTCCTGGACGAGCCGACCGCCTCCCTCGACGCCGAGAACCGTGCGATCGTGGTCCAGCTTATCCGTGACGCCCTGTCTGAGGGTGCAGCCATGATTGGGATCTTCCACGACGAAGATGTGAGGGACGCTGTGGCCACGCGGCTCTTTCCCGTCCTCGCCTACAAGGTCGCGGCATGATCAGCGTATCTGACGAGAAACGCATCTATTGCCCGGCGATCATTACGCCTGAAGGACAGATCTGCGGAGAGATCGTCATCAGGGACAACCAGATCCATGCCGTGGAGTCGCGGCCGACAGCGCCTCGCGGCGCCGAGGACTGGAGCGGAGATATCATCACGCCGGGCCTCGTCGACATCCACACTGACAACCTTGAAAAGCATTACCAGCCCCGGCCAGGTGCGCTCTGGGACGCTTACGGAGCGGCCCTGGCGCACGACGGCCAGTGCGCCTCGGCCGGCATCACCACGGTTCTGGACAGCCTGAGCCTGCATGGTGCGAAGGACGGGCTGGACCGGAGAACCGCTCTGGCTCCAATGATTGCCGCCATGGATGCGGCTGCGGCGGACGACGCCCTGAGATCGGAACACTTGCTTCACCTGAGATGTGAGGTGACCAATCCGGAGCTGATGGATCTGGTCACCCCCTTCGGCAACCACGCCCGGCTCCGGCTTCTCTCGGTCATGGATCATACGCCTGGGCAGAGGCAGGTTCAGGACCTAGCCAAGCTGGAGCGCATGCTGGCGGAGGAGGGCCGGGATGCCAAGGAAGTCGCGGATATCATGAGCGGAGGCCACGGGGGCAGGGACCCGGGCGTTGCAGATCGAAACCGGCGTGCGGTCGTCGATCTCGCCCGGACCTTGCGGGTGCCTCTGGCCGCCCATGATGACGCAACGGTCGAGCATGTAGACGAGGCCGCAGCTGACGGATGCACCATCTCGGAGTTCCCTGTCACCCTGGCGTCTGCGCGCCGTGCCAATGCGCTGGGAATGGACATCTGCATGGGCGGACCCAACCTGGTGCGCGGGGGATCTCACTCCGGCAACCTGAGCGCCCGAGATTGCGCCGAGGAGGGGCTGCTCGACATCCTGGCCTCCGACTATGTTCCGCTTTCAATGCTGCGATCCGCCTTCCTCCTCATGGACATCCTGAAGTGGAGCCCCGAACGGGCGATCGCGACCGTCAGCGTCAACCCCGCGCGGAGCGTCGGTCTGCTGGATCGGGGCGAGATCGCGCCGGGTCAACGCGCCGACCTTGTCCGGGTGGCCAGGGGAACGGCCGGCTGGCCTTCGCCGAGGGAGGTTTGGCGAGCCGGAGCGAGAGTGGCGTGACGGCGCGGTACGCTGTCTATTACGCACCTCGGCGTGGTAGCCAGCTTTGGGACAAGGCGTCCGCATGGCTTGGTCGGGACGCATACGACGGCCGGTCGCTACAGCGCCCAGACCTGCCGGGTCTCGAGGGCCTTGATCTCGACGCCTTGACCGCGGATCCCCGGGGTTATGGATTCCATGCCACCCTGAAGGCCCCCTTCGAATTGGCAGAGGGTCACAACGAGGCTGAACTCATTGCCTTTGCGAGCGACTTCGCCGCCCGACGCCGCGCCTTCGAAGCGGAGATTGAGGCGGGGGCGATTGGCAGCTTCCAGGCTTTCCGATTGAGCGAGCCCAGCCCGGACATGGACGACCTTCATTCCGCCTGCGTCCGTGAATTCGATGCGTTCCGCGCGCCGATCTCGGACCCTGACCTTGCGCGCCGCCGCCGGGCCGGTCTCAGCCCGACCGAGGACGAACGGCTCGTCCGCTGGGGATATCCCTACATCTTTGAGGACTTCCGATTTCACATGACGCTGACTAGGAGCCTGAGGGACCCGTCTCTGAGTGAACGTATGCATGCCGCGCTGTCAGCCTGGTTCCGCGATGAGGCGGGACGGCATCGGTTTGATGGCGTGGCAATCTTCAAACAGGCGGATCGCTCTAGCCCCTTCGTCATCATCGCCCGCGCCGACTTCGCCTGAGCCCTCCCGGATCGGGTAGGGCTAGGTTGCCGTCAGGATTCCCAGGAAGCTCTCTACAGCGTCCTCAGGGGAGCCATCATTCCAGAGTTCGACGACATCGGGCCCGAAGATCTCGAACGCCATGGCGCGCTGAACCCGCGCGTCGATGTCTTCCGCGTTCTCCCGTCCCCGGGCGACAAGGCGCGACCGAAGGACATCGGGAGCCGCCCGGACTGACACGATGACAAGGGAAGGGAAGCGGGCCCTCGCCTCATCCAACACACTTCGGGATACGTTTGCGACAACCGTTCTCCCCTGAGTGAGCCTCTCCTCGATGGCGACCGGAATACCGTATCCAAGCCCATGAGCCTTCCAGCTGAGGGCATAGGCGCCCTGGGGCTCGCGACGATCGAAGTCGATTTCTGTGACAGCGACATGGTCTTCCCCCCCCGACTCTGCCGGCCGGGTGATCTCCCTGCGAGGGAACACCACATCTGGACCGGTTCGGGACTTCGCGCCGTCTATCAGGGTGTCCTTTCCGACTCCCGAAGGGCCGACCACAAGGACCAGCCTCCCGGTTTTAGGTGTGCTTTTCGACAAAGGCATAGGCATCCAGGGTGCGGAAGTCCTCTAGGGCGACTGCCAGCCTATCGTGTTCCCAGTCCCACCAGGCAAGCTGAAGCAGACCATCCTGTACTTCTTTTGGAAAGCGCTCCCGAAGAGGGCGGGCCGGAACACCGGCGACGATGGTGAACGGGGCCACGTCCTTCGAGACGACCGCCCCAGCACCGACCACGGCACCTGTGCCGATGGAGACGCCTGCGAGAAGGGTCGCCCCATGGCCGATCCAGACATCATGACCGAGGTTCACATGATGGGAACGCCGCCAATCGAAGAACTCGTCATCATCGGTATCCCCGAGATCGTAGGAGATCGCCCTGTAGCTGAAGTGATGTTGGGCGGCCCGCCAGGTGGGGTGATTGCCGGGATTGATGCGGACATCCCGCGCAATCGAACAGAACTTGCCGATGGTCGTGAATGTCGCGCTCGAGTCCGTAACGATGTAGCTGTAGGCACCCAGAACGGTCTCGGACAGGCTGGTTCGGGCTCCGACCCTGGACCATTGCCCAAGAATGCTGTCGTGCACACTCCCCTCAGGATCCACAAACGGCCAGGGACCTTTGGCCTGGGCCAGGGGGTCGGCTACCCCTCGGAAGCGCTCTACATAGACGTCGCCCGGCGAAAGCGCCTGATCGGCCAGCTTGAATTTGCTCATGCGGCGACTTCCAGGTCGTTGTGGGATGCAATGGTGACCCCTCCGAGGCGACCGGAATAGATTCGCTCGACTTCCTCGTGAGACAGGCCGGAGGGACAACCGTCAAAGACAATCCGGCCCTTGGACATGGCCACAATGCGCGAGCAATGGCGCCGCGCGATCTCCAGGCTGTGGAGGCTGACGAGCACCGGAATGCCGCGCTCCCTCGTGGCTGTCTTCAGGGCTTCCATCACCGCCTCGGCGTTGATGGGGTCCAGGGAAGCGACCGGTTCATCGGCAAGTATGAGTTCGGGGTCCTGCATAAGTGCTCTGGCAATCGCCACGCGCTGCTGCTGACCTCCGGAAAGGGTACCTGCGCGCTGGAGGGCCGCGTGAACCATGTCCAATGCTTCCAGTTCGCGGATCGCCCGGGCTCGGTCTGTCGCTGGAAAGTGTTTCACCAGGGAAGTCGCCAGCGGCCGTTCCGCCACTACGCCAATCAGGACGTTGGTGATGACATCCAGGCGGGGCGCGAGGTTGAACTGCTGAAAGATCATCGCACACCGGCGACGCCACCGACGAAGGTCTCGTCCCTTCAGGTCGTAGATGGGCAGGCCGTCCCAGGACACAGTGCCTGAGGACGCCGGGGTCAGCCTGTTGATCAGACGAAGCAGGGTTGATTTCCCCGAGCCTGACCGGCCGATGACGCCGACGATCTCTCCCCTGTCGATCCGAAGCGAGACGTTGTTCACGGCAACGGTCTCGCCGAATGTCTTTGTAAGTGCGGTCAGTTCCAGCACACCATGACCTCCGGACAGCGAAATTGAAGGCTAACCCGGCCCGGTGAACTTCAGGTGACGGTACAGGAGCCATCCGGACGACCAATCGCGGATTTGTGCTTCCGCCGTTATCTCAGGGTGCGTCTCAGCCAGGCTGAAGCCGTGTCGAGCAGGCTGACGGCCACTATGTAAAGTAGGATGATGAAGGCCACCTGATCGAAGGCAAAAACCCGGATCCGCTCTTCAAGCTCAAAACCGATCC
>CAIZKE010000143.1 GCA_903933475.1 uncultured Alphaproteobacteria bacterium
CCCTCCGGCCCGCTCCGCGGTCCACCTCCCCCTTGGGGGAGGAATTAGTGCGCCAATTGCTCCCCATCAGGGGGAGCTCCCGGCGAAGCCGGGTGAGGGGGTCAACGGCGGTTCAGACCTTCGCCAGCCCCAGCCGGCCGGCTAGCTCCAGGCGTAGTTGAAGCTGATGGAGATGCGCGGGGTGCGGGCCCGGTTGGGTGGCACCTCGTGGCGCAGCCAGCTCTCCCAGAGGAAGACCGTTCCCGGGGCGGGGGTCAGGTGGACGAAGGTGCGATCGGCCTCGGGCGCGTCGGCGCTTCGGGGCGGGGCGGCCATCATCAGGGGCAGGCGGGGATCCTCCAGCCGCAGGGCCGAGGCGCCGGGCGGGGTCGCGACATACATGGTGCCCGAGATCACGCTGTGCGGGTGGATGTGGCCGGAGTGGGCGGCGCCCGGCTTCAGGATGTTGACCCACAGGCTGTCCATCCGCAGACGCCCTGCGCCCAGATCAAGGTGCAGGTCCTTGGCGTAGTCGCGCACGATCCGGTCCAGCCGGCGCCTGAGGTCGTCGAAGACGCTGGCCCTGCGCGGCAGGTCGTCGAGGGAGGCGTAGGAGGTGTAGCCCCCGTAGCCGTTGCGCCGGCACCAGTCGCGGCCGGCGACGTCCTCGGCCTCCAGCATGCGGCAGGCGGCCTCGAGGTCTGCGAGGAGGACGTCGAAGTCCTTCCCACCGGCCAGGGTGGTCTCGCAGATGCGGGTGGGGAAGAGATCGCGGACAGTCATGTCCTTCCGCTAGATCATGTTCCGATAAGTGGGAACCGGTTATCGGATCGAAACGTGATCTAACTTTTTGAACTTAGAGCCTGTTTAGTCCCTTCAGACTTTCCGTCTGAAGGGAACAGGCTCTGAGCCTGCGGCGGCTCGCTGTCAAAACCCGGACGGCGCCGGGGTCAGACCAGGATGTCGAGGACCGTGCCCTGCATCTGGTCCGCCGTTCGCATGACGGCGGCGTTGGCCGACACCCCGGCCTGGGCCAGTTTCATGTCAACAACCTCCCGCACCAGGTCAATGTCCACGCCCTCGACACTCATGGTCGAGATCTTCTGGGCGGACTCGTTGAAACGATTGGTGGCGGCGACAAGCCCGTACTGGGCGATAGCGATCGGGTTCATGATCAGGGTCTCCCTGCACCCACGCTGACCCCACTGGCGTAAACAAAAGACCCCCGAAGGAGGGTGAACCCGGGTTAAGCTTTACGTGCTTCCGCAACCCCGGAGACCCTGCATGTCCATCGCCCTTTGGCTGGCCGCCGCCATCACTACCGTCTGCCTGGAACCGAATGGCAGCCTGAGCCCGGTGATCTGCAAGGCTCCGGCCAGCCGGCTCGACGCCCGACGCGAGGTCTGCGAGTGCCCGACGGGCCGCCGGACCGAGGCCCCGGCCTGCGCCGCCGGTGAGAAGCCGCCGCCGGAGACTCGGGCGCTCAGCGCCTTCCGCCGCAAGGCTGCGGCCGACGGGAGCCTGGACGGCGACTCTTTTCAGGGCCGCCCCCTTTGTGTGGTCCCGTCTGCACCCCCCGCCAGACGACCCTGACCTTGCCCCAAAATCCGCCGATCCAGCACTCCGCAGGAGACCCGTCATGAAACCTCTGGTTCTCGCCCTGATGGCCGGCCTTGTCCTTGTCGCCGCACCCGTCGCCCGCACCCAGACGGTGCCCGCCCTGCCGGAGGATCCCGG
>CAIZKE010000144.1 GCA_903933475.1 uncultured Alphaproteobacteria bacterium
TGGGGGAGGAATTAGAGCGCCAATTGCTCCCCATCAGGGGGAGCTCCGGGCGAAGCCCGGTGAGGGGGTCAACGGCGCTTCAGCTGACCCCCTCCGACGCGCTGCGCGGTCCACCTCCCCCTGGGGGGAGGAATTGGAACCGCCTAATTGCTCCCCATCAGGGGGAGCTCCCGGCGTAGCCGGGTGAGGGGGTCAGCGGAGGCGCAGGGGTCTCTAGAGCCCGATCCCGGAGATGGCCCGGCTGCGGAACTCCGCCTGTGCCGCCTCCGAGATGTCGACCACCTTGCGCGCGTCGAGGTCGAAGCTGATCACGACCGCCTCGGCGCTGGCCCAGGGCCGGCCGGTGACAGGATCCACCATCCAGTGGAACACCCGGCGGGTGCGGGACGTGCAGTCGGCAAAGCCCGAGCGGACCTCGACATGGTCGCCTGCCGAGGGCCAGCCGTGATGGACCACGCGGTATTCCAGGACGGCGCCGCCGATACGCAGGGGCGGGTCCCCGGCGGCGGTGTCAGGTCCAGGTCGGGTCGGGCCGAACAGGCGGGCGACCCCGTCAGAGACCCGGCCGATGAACATTTCCGGTCGCATCCGCCCGAAGACGTCGAGTTCATCGGCCCGCACGACGCCCAGGCCGATCCGGGTCATGCCGGTCCGCTCGGCAAAGGCGAGGCCAGCGCGGGTCTGGACCACGGGCGCGAGGTCAATACTGCGGGGGGCGGCAAAGGCTGGAACCTCGCAGGCCAGGCCCGCGCAGGCCCTGAGAATGCGGTCTGGCCAGGGAAAGGGCAGGAGGTCTCCCGCCGTGGCATGGTCCACCTTGATCCGGAAGGTGGCGGCGGGCTCTCCATCGGCGTGCCGCAGGACCACCAGGAGATCGGCGTCGGTCTCGCCAAAGGCGATGACGCCGCCCGAGGCCCAGAGGCAGGCGCCCGCACGGGCCTCGCGCAGGAACCGCATATGCAGGTCGCGGACGGCCAGGGTGGCACCGCCGCCGCTCGCAAAGGCGTCGGGCATGCCCATCAGGCGCGACAGGCCGGCGAGGGCCTCCATGGCCTTGGCCACCCAGAACCGGACGTTCAGGTGCCCCATCTCGTCGCATTCCCAGGTGTTGACGCCGCCGCTCCACACCTCCACAGACTCGCCCAAGACCGGCTCCCTTCGCCGCGATCACCCGAATCTGCAGAGGTTAGGCCCTGAAGCCCCAAGCGGCCAGTTCACAAACCCGCCGCCGCCAGGCCCCGGTACCTGGCGCTGTCGTGCGCCTGGCCCACGTCCTGATCGCCGCCGCGGTCCTGTTGCTGCTGCCCAGCGGCCTGCAGATCTTCAACGCCCATCCGACCCTCTATACCGGCGAGACCTCGGCCCGGGAGCGGGCCTGGCTGCAGATCGGGTCCCGGGAGCGAGGCGATTCCCTCACCGGCTACCTCAGGCTGGGCGGACGCGAGATAGAGACCACCGGGCTGCTGGGCTGGTCGGGGCCTGCGGGTGAGCGCGAGAAGCGGGCCTTTCCGGCCTGGGCGACCCTGCCCGGCTACCAGTCCCTCGCCACGGGGCGAAACTGGCACCTGGCCGCCGCCTGGCTCCTGGGCCTGGGCCTGGGCGTCTACCTGGCGGTGGGTCTGGCGTCTGGCCGCCTCGCCGCGGTCCTGGTGCCGACCCGGAGAATGCTCCGGCCCAGGGCGGTCCTGGCGGACCTGGTCGGGCACCTGACCCTCAGGTTTCCGCCGGCGGAGCAGGGCTACAACCTCCTGCAGCGCCTGGCCTACCTTTCCGTCGTTGCCGTCGCCCTGCCTCTCATGATCGTCTCGGGCCTCGCCATGTCGCCCGCCGTCCACGCTGCCGCGCCCTGGACTGGAGACCTCTTCGGGGGGCGGCAGTCGGCCCGCTCGGCCCATTTCCTGGGTGCCCTGGCCCTCGCCCTCTTCTTCTTCGTCCACATGGCCATGCTCGTGCTGCACCAGCCCCTCCGCCGCCTGCGCCTGATGACCTTCGGCCCTGGGAAGGACCGGTCATGACGGCCTCGCGGCGTTCCTGGCTGAGGGGTCTTTCGGCGGCGGCCGCCGCCGCCTTTGTCTCGGCCTGCGACCGGATCGCGGGCGACCCCGGGGTCCGCGCGGGCCTGAGGAGCGCCGAGCGCCTGAACCTCGGCCTGCACCGGGCGTTGTTCGACCGCAGGACCCTGGCCCGGGAGTATCCCGAGGTCGCCATCTCCGCCAACTTCCCGGCCAACGGCTCGACCAATCCCTCGGACCTCGACTACCGGGCCCTGGCCGAAGGCGGCTTTGCGGCCTACCGGCTTGTGGTGGATGGCCTGGTCGACAGGCCCCTGTCCCTCGACATCGCCGCCCTCCGGGCGCTGCCGGCCCGCAGCCAGGTGACCCGGCATGACTGCGTGGAGGGTTGGTCGGCCATCGCCCGCTGGTCCGGCGCGCGCCTTGCGCCCCTGCTGGCGCAGGCGGGGCTGAAGCCCGAGGCCCGCTACCTGGTCTTCCACTGCTTCGACACCCTGGACCCTGAAGCGGGCGAGCAGGGGCGCTATTACGAGAGCATCGACCTGGTGGACGCCCTGCATCCCCAGACCCTGCTGGCCTACGAGATGAACGGCGCGCCCCTGGGGATCGCTCATGGCGCGCCAATCCGGCTGAGGGTCGAGCGGCAGCTGGGCTACAAGCACGCCAAGTATGTGCGGCGCATCGAGGTCGTGGCGGACTTCAGCCACATCTCCGGTGGCCGGGGCGGCTTCTGGGAAGACCGCGGCTACGAATGGTACGCGGGGATCTGAAGCGACCCCCGCGCCCGGTTCCGGCCTAGCCCGCCTTGGCGAAGAGGTCTGCCCAGCGCCGCTTGCGACGGGTCTTCCAGGACCCGCGATGCCAGGCGTCGGAGGCGATCAGGGGAATGACCGTGGTGGCCTCGGCAAAGACCATCTGCTCCCAGGTCACGTCCACCTTGCCCCAGGAGCAGGCCTCCTTGAGCGTCGAGGACGAGCAGGCGCCGTCGCGGACGTCGGCCACGGTGATCTGGACCGCGTACTTGTGCATCTCGGCCTCGTGGCCAAGGATTTCTGCACAGACCACGGTGTCCTGGGCGAAGTTCTTCGGCACGCCGCCGCCCACCATGAGGAGGCCGGTGGTCCCTGCTGCCAGCTTGATGTCGGTCAGTTCGCGGAAGTCCGCGATGGCGTCGATGGTCAGGTAGGGCTTGCCCGCCTTCATCCGCTCGACCTGGTGCTTCACCAGGCCAAAGCCCGCCGAGGAATCGGTGAAGGCCGGGCAGAAGATCGGTGCCCCTTCGTGGAAGGCGGTCTCGATGAGGGAGCCGGGCTTGCGGGCATTGCCAGCCGCCAGCCAGCGGCCCATCTCGAGGATGAACTCGCGGCTCGAATAGGGCCGGGGTTCCAGCATGTTGGCGATCTCATAGATCGCCTCATCGCACTTCTGGAGTTCCTCCTCGTCGATGTAGGTATCGTAGATGCGGTCGATGTAGAGGTCCCGCAGGTCGCGGTCGTCGACATTCGACTGGGCCTGGTAATGGCGGAAGCCCAGGGCCTCGAAGAAGTCCATGTCGATAATCGAGGCACCCGTCGAGACGATGGTGTCGATCATCCCGTACTTCACCATGTCCCGGTAGATATGCATGCAGCCGCCGGCGCTGGTGGAACCCGCCAGGGTCAGCCAGGTCGAGCAGTCCGGGTCCTCAAGGGACATGGACCAGATATCCGCCGCGCGGGCGGTGTCGCGGCTTGTGAAGCTCATGGCCCGCATGGCGTCGATCACCGGGCGGGCGTCATACTGGTCGATGGCTACGTGCTCGACCTTGGCCGACAGCAGCTCTTCCTTGCGATTGGGTTTCGAGGATTCAGCGTTCATTCTCTTCAGGTCTCCGGAGAGGTGAGCGCCCGTCGCAATGGGAGGGGCGCGGCCGGGACGGAGCGACCGACCGCGCCATTGGGGAGTCCGGCGAGCTCTATTTCCGCCGCCGCTTGCGTCCGCGCGCCCTGGTCAGGCGAACTACGTTCTGCGTCTCAATGCGGGGCGTCGGTATGGACCTGCGGGCGAGGCCGAACATGGAGGCGGCGGGAGCGTCCTCGCAGGCGACGGTCTCGATGTCGCCGAAGCCGTTGAACCGGGTGGCCATGGTCACGCCGTAGGCACCCAGCATGCCGATCTCGATGAAATCGCCTTCGGCGACATCCTCGGGCAGCCAGAACGGGCCGGGCATGTAATCGATGGCGTCGCAGGTCGGACCGAAGAACCGGAACGGGCGCAGGGGGCCATCCAGAACCTCCGCGCCGTGCTCGGTCCGCCGCATGGCCTTGACCGGGAAGGGCCAGCGGGCATGGGCGGCGTCGAACAGGCCACCGTAGGCGCCGTCGTTCAGGTAGAGGGCGTCGCCCTTGCGCAGCTCCACGCAGGTGACGATGGACGAGGCCTCCGCCACAAGGGCCCGGCCAGGTTCGCACCAGAGCTCGGTGGTCTCATGGACCATCATCTCGGCGAAGCCGCGCTGGATGGCGTCGAAATAGTCGTCCAGGGCGGGAGGGGTCATGCCTGGATAGATCGACGGGAAGCCACCGCCCACGTCGACCACGTCGGCCAGCACGCCGGCCCGCACCAGGGCGCGGGAGGCCTGGGCCATGGCCGCGCTATAGGCGGTCGGCCGCATGCACTGGCTACCGACGTGGAAGGAGACACCCATCAGGTCCTGGGTCGCCCGGCGGGCCGCCAGCAGGAGGGACGGGGCCTGGTTGAGGTCGACGCCGAACTTGCCCGCCAGGGAATAGGCGGCCCCTTCGGTCTGGACGGCCAGGCGGACGATCAGGTTGAGGTCCTGGGCACCCTCGGTCGTCTCGAGGATCTTCTCGAGTTCCTCATGGGTGTCGAGAGCGAAGGTCCTCACTCCATGGTCGAAATAGGCCGCGCGGATGGCTGCACGGCTCTTGACCGGGTGCATGAAGGCCAGACGGGCGTCGGGCGCGTGGGCGCGCACGAGGGCGATCTCGGGAACCGAGGCGACATCGAAAGCTGAGACGCCGTTCTCTGCCAGGGCCTGGATGACCCACGGAGACGGATTTGCCTTCACGGCATAGAAGACGTCGCCTTTGAAATTATCCTGGAACCAGCGGGCCGCTAGGGACGCCGCAGCCGGTCGCGCAATGGCGACGGGATGCTCGGGCGACCGCTCGCGGACCAGGTCCAGGGACGTTTGGTACGTTTGCACCTCACGTAACCCCCAATAGATTGTTGAACCCAATCCGGCGTTAGCAGCGCTTTTGAGGACAACGGGTCCGCCGGAGCGGGGGGAAATAGTGCCAGACGCCCCCCGTGTAAAGCGCATTTTGAGGAACCTTGCCCCCCCCGGGCGGAGCAGGCTGGACCGGGGACGTCGCGCCGTGCGAATAAGCCGGTCGGGTTGCCGCCCTGCGCGGGCCCTGGAGCTATCAGGGGACGTCGCCGGCATGGCTGAAGAAGCGGTTCTGTCGATCCGGAACGTGTCGCGGACCTTCGGCACCCGCCGGGCCCTCGACGGCGTATCCCTGGACGTCCGCCGCGGCGAGATGATCGCCCTGATCGGCCCTTCGGGTTCCGGCAAGTCCACCCTTCTCCGGTCCATTTCCGGCCTGCAGGTAATCGATCCGGGCGCTGGCGTCATCGAGGCCTTCGGTGCGCCGGTCCAGTCGGGGGGGCGCATCTCCTCCGGTGTACGGGAAGCGCGCATCCGGATCGGCTTCATCTTCCAGCAGTTCAACCTGGTGGGGCGACTGTCCCTGTTCAGCAATGTCGCCCTGGGTTCGCTGGGTCGAATCTCCTTCCTCCGGGGCCTTCTCGGGCGCTGGCCCAAGGAGATCGCCTCTGCAGCCATGGCGGCCCTCGCCCGGGTCGGCGTGGCCGAGTACGCCGCCCAGCGGGCCAACACCCTGTCCGGTGGCCAGCAGCAACGCGGCGCCATCGCCCGGGCCCTGGTCCAGAGGGCCAAGATCATCCTCGCGGACGAGCCCGTGGCCTCCCTCGACCCGGTGTCGGCCCGCAAGGTGATGGAGATCCTGCGCGACCTGAACCGCACCGACGGCCTGACCCTGGTGGTCACCCTGCATCAGGTGGACTACGCCATGCGCTACTGCGACCGGGTGGTCGCCCTCAAGGCCGGCCAGATCGTCTATGATGGCCCCGCCTCGGGTCTGGACAAGGACCGTCTGATCGACATCTACGGCCCCGAGTTCGAGGACGTCTTCTGGGAAGGAGCCCCGAAATGATCGATGCCACGCTGAGTCGTCGCGGCCTGATCGCCGCCGCAGGCCTGGGTGCCGCCGCCCTTGCTGGCTGCGGCCGCCAGTCGCCCCCGCCATCCGACGGGTCATCTGGTGTCCTGAAGTTCTCGATCGTTGCCCCGGAGAGCGCCTCCAGCCTGGAGTCGTACTGGCGCCCGATCATCGCCGACATGGAGAAGGCGACCGGGCTGAAGATCGAGCCCTACATCGGGGCCAATTACACCGCCCTGGTCGAGGCCATGCGCTTCAAGCAGACCCATTTCGGGTGGTTCACCAACCTGTCGGGCCTCGAGGCCATTCGCCGGGCCGACGGCGAGGTCTTCGCCCGCACCTTCGATCCCAACGGCGACGACGGCTACAACTCGGTGATCCTGGTCCCCGCCTCCAGCAAGACCACTCTCGAGGATATCCTGCGCTGTGACCGCAAGTTCAACTTCGGGATCGGCGACGCCAAGTCCACCTCGGGGACCCTGGCGCCCAAGACCTACCTGTTCTCGCCCAAGGGCATCGATGTCCAGACCTGTTTCAAGACCCTGAAGTCGGCCAACCACAACACCAACCTGGTGGGTGTTGCGAATGGCGTCCTGGATGCTGGGACGGGCAACACCACGAGCCTGCGCCTACAGCGCGAGCGCGACGTGGAGCGTGCGGCCAAGGGCGAGCCGACCCTTGGCGACAAGGTGCGCGTGGTCTGGACCTCGCCCCGCCTGCCCGAAGACCCGATCGTCTGGCGCAAGGACCTGGACCCCGCAGTCAAGGAAAAGCTCCGCCAGTTCTTCCTGACCTACGCCCAGGGCGATGGGCCCGAGGCCGAGCGCCAGCGGGGCCTGCTGGCCAGGATCTCGATCGGCGGCTTTATGCCCGCCGACGACAACCACCTCCTGCGGGTACGCGAGATGGAGGCCACCGAGAACGTCCTCGAGGCCCAGCGCGGCGGGGATCCAAAGCGGATCGCCGACGCCCGCAAGGCGCTGGACGGGGTGAAGGCTGAGGAGGCCGCCCTCCAGGCCCGTACCGGCCAGCCCGTCGACGCGAACTGATCCATGACCCAGACCGCACCCGCCGTCCTTGAGCCGCCGTCCCGGCCTTTCGGGCAGAGGGTGTTCGACTTCGTCCTGTGGGGCGGGATCATCGTCCTGCTGATCGCCTCCTTCGGCCCGGCCGAGATCTCCAAGTTCCCGCTGTTGTTCTCCAACTCGGACAACATGCGGCAGTTCGCCTCGGGCTTCCTGAATCCGGATTTCTCGAACTGGCGCGACCTGATCGAGAAGATGTGGCTCACCATCCAGATGGCCATGTGGGGCACGACACTGGCCATCCTGATCGCCGTACCCATGGGGCTCCTGGGCGCGCGCAATGTGACGCCGCCCTTCATCCAGCTCCCGGTCCGCCGGTTGATGGACCTGATCCGGTCGGTGCCGGACCTGGTCATCGGCACGGCCTTCCTGGTGGCGGTGGGCCTTGGTCCCTTCGCCGGCGTCATGGCCCTGGCCCTCAACACTGGCGGTGTCCTAGCCAAGCTCTTCGCCGAAGCCGTCGAGGCCATCGACCGGGGTCCGGTCGAGGGCGTCCGAGCGACGGGCTCCGGGCGACTTCAGGAGATCGTATGGGGGGTGATCCCCCAGGTCGCGCCCCTGTGGACCTCTTATGCCCTCTACCGGTTTGAATCGAACAGCCGCAGCGCCACCGTGCTCGGCCTGATCGGCGCCGGCGGTATCGGCCAGATCCTGTTCGACAGCATGAACAGCTTCAACTACCCCCTCACCGCCGCCATCTCGATCGTCATCGTCACCGCAGTGACCCTGATCGACCTGCTCAGCCAGACCATTCGCGCGCGGCTGCTCTGAATCGGTTCGAAGTCATCGGATTGCGCGCTGCAACTCGGCGACATGCCCCTGAGTCCGGCCCTGCACGTCCTCCGGAGTTCAGCCTCTTGACGGTCAGCCCCTTCCTGCGAGCCCTTGCCTCCCCCGCCCTGGCCATCGGCATACTGGGCGCTGGCGCAGCGCAGGCGGTGGAACTCGGCGACGCTCCAGTTCGCTTCAAGGGGCGGTTTCTTGTCGATTCCATCGACCACGCCATGTCTCGGCCAGGACTCCCTGACGAACAAGCCGACGGTATTCGGGTCCGCCAGGCCTATCTGGGTCTCGATGCGGACCTGACGGAGCGGCTGTCCCTGAGGTTCGAAGGTGGCGCTGCGAACAACGACGCCCTGATCTGGGACGAGGTCGCGCTAGAATACCGTCCCGCCCCGGGCGTCGCCTTCATGGCGGGCAATCTCAAGGCTGCGGGACTTGAAAACCTGACGTCGACGAAGTCTCTGTCCTTCCTGGAACGCGGACCCTATGGCGACCTGATTACCGACGGTTTCACAAGCGCGATCCAGGTGCGCGCCAACGTCCGGGACCTGACGGCGACCCTCGCCTTCCAGGGGGAGAGTTTCAACAGTCTCGGCCTCGACTTTGACGGTCCTGCGTCTCCCGGCGCCCTGGAACAGCGGGCCGTGACAGCCAGGGTCGCGGGGGGTGTTCCCCTCGGCGGGAACAAGCATCTTCATCTTGGCGCCTGGGTCCGGGGCCGATCCTTCGATGGCGATTTTCCTCACGCCTATTCCTTTCAGCCCGCCGGGTCCCAAGGTTTTGAGGGCCCATGGCTGGACACCGGGCCTCTTTCCCGGAGCGACGCCACCCTCGCTGTCGAGGCCGCCTGGTGGTCCGGAAGCGTCTGGGTGCAGGGCGAAGCTGCGCTCCTTCGCCCGGATCCCGCACCGCAGGCCCGCGTCCTGAGTCCGCCGGACCTGAAGGCGGGCTACGTCCTTGTCGGCTGGAATCCCCAGGGTGAGGTCCGGGGCTATGACGCCCGCCGCGCCCTTGTTGTCGCGCCGGGTCCGGGGTCTATCGACCTCCTCGCGCGATACGACTTCGCGGATGAGCCGGCTTGGCCAATGGCCACGGCGGGTCCGCCGGACTCACCCGCCGTAGCTCGCGTCCGGGGGCTCACCTTCGGAGCGGTCTGGCGGGTTCAAACGGGCTACCGGCTGCTCCTGAACCTAGGCGAAATGCGCTTCGACCCCGGCTGGCCCGGAACCCAGGCCCGGGTCCGGAGCTTACAGATCCGAGCCCAGTACGACTTTTGAGTCCCACCCAAATGAAAGTGTCATGATAGGTCGCTAATTCCGGAAGCATCCGTGCCTCTTCAGGCGCGTCTGCGGACCGGGAAGTTCTGAGACAGGAGATCACACTGATGACGTCCGCTTCCCACCGGCCCCAGATTCGCCGGACCCTCGCCAAGATGGCGCTGGCCGGCTGCGTCACGCTTCTCGCGGGTATCCAGCCGGCCCATGCCGCCCGCGACTATGTCTGGGCCGCCGGCTCCTCCACCACCTTTCCCTTCGCCACCCGGGTGTCCGAGCAGTTCGCTCGTAAGACCGGCATGAAGGCGCCCAAGGTCGAGAGCCTCGGCACCGGCGGCGGCATCAAGCTGTTCTGCTCCGGGGTTGGCGACAGCTACCCCGACATCGCAACCGCCTCTCGCCGCATGAAGCGCTCGGAGTTTGACGCCTGCGCTGCCAAGGGGGTCAAGGACATCATTGAGCTGAAGATCGGCTTCGACGGCATTGTCGTGGCCGTGGACAAGCGGGGACCCGACTACAACTTCTCGACCTCGGCACTCTACCTGGGCCTGGCGGCCAAGGTGCTGCGCTACGGTCAATATCAGCCCAACCCCTACAAGACCTGGCCCGAGGTCGGCGCTGGCCTGCCGCGCGGTCGTATCCAGGTCTACGGGCCGCCGCCGTCCTCCGGTACCCGCGACGCCTTCGTTGAACTGGCCATCGAGGCCGGGGCCCTCAAATACCCCGGTAACCAGGCCCTCAGGAAGGCGGACGAGAAGCAGTTCAAGGAGAGGGTCGACCCCCTCCGCAAGGATGGCTGGATCGACGCCGGCGAGAACGATAACGCCATCATCCAGACCCTAACCAA